>JAEWKG010000173.1 GCA_023386135.1 Pseudomonadota bacterium
GTTTAGCATTGTCTTTTTCGGTCTTTGCACCGTCGGATGGGCGTCGCGGTTCTTGGACGACCGAGCACAGGTTGAAATTGGACCGCAGGGTGTCCGATCGGCTCGGTGGTCCGATCACGTGATCCCGTGGTCGGAAATTGCCGATATCACCACGTGGACCTACAAGCGACAGAAGTCGATAATCCTGCGTTTGAAGCATCCCGAGCGTTATCCGGGTCGACGCCTGCCGGGGAGACTATCGAGTGCGAACAAGGCACTAACGGGTGGTGACGTATCTATTTCGCTAACCGGCACCAATCGAAGCCATGATGATGCCATGGCGGCCATCACGCTGTTCAAAAACAGCAAGTAAGGTGCAACGAGGCACAGCCGAAATGCACCGCGCCGGTTTACCGACGCGCGTTGGTGCATTTCGCGTTGCTCAATGCACCCTACGTCGGAAGTTACAACCGTCCGCTCTTCCACACCACGCGGCCGACGATCTCCAGTTCCTCCAGCGCCACCTCGACCGGCGGATAGGCGTAGTTCTGGCTTAGCAGCGTCGCCCTCCCCGGCCCCGCCGCGGCGAGGCGTTTGACCAGCAGGGCGTCGCCCACACGGACGACATGAATGCCATCGCGCAAGGTGCGCTGGGCGCGGTCGACGAGGATTTCGTCGCCGTCGTGGAGCAGCGGTTCCATCGAATCGCCCTGGACGCGGATGGCGTGGAGCTCCGCGTTGGCGAGACCCTGTTCGCGCAGCCAGGTGCGCGAGAAGCGGAAGCTGTCAAAGGGCGCCTCGCTGCCGGCGAGCGCTCCGGGTCCGGCGGCGGCGCCGAGCGGCAAGCGCGGCACTTCGATCCACTCACCGCGGGCGAGCGCAGCGTTAGGGGATTTTCCTTCGCCCGCGCCCAGTTCCGATTCGCCCACGCCAAAGAACTGCGCCAGCTTGCGGCGATCATCCTCCTCCAGCTTGCGCGGGCTGCCTTTGCGAATGAACTGCTGCAAGTAACTGGAATTACGCCCGATCATCGTCGATAGACCCGACAGGCTCACGCCGCGCTGCGCGGCGAGATCGAGCAGGCGGCGGCGGGGATCGGTATCCGGCGTGTTCACCATCATTCCTTCCTACACGTAGGATTTTTCCTAGACAAGTAGGATTTCAGGCGCAAGCTACGGCTCTCGATCGCCCAACGAGTCGCTACTGGATCGAGGAGTCGCATGCTGATCCGCACCATCGAGAAATTCCTCCGCGAGCAACAGATGCCCGCCACCAAGTTCGGCCGCCTGGCCGCCAACGACCCGCGCCTGGTCCTCGACCTGAGGCTGGGTCGCGAACCGCGTTCCGCAATGCGGTCGCGGGTGGAACATTTCATGAACAAATACCGGGAGACCATCCATGTTTGACAGCAAGCCACCCGCCCCGCCCCGTGTTCGCAAAGGCGCCAGCGAGCGGTTGCGCGAGGCGCTGGTCGCGCTCGCCGGCGGTCATGCGCAGGTTATCGCACATCGCCAGAAGAACTGGGCGAGCATCACCTTCGCGGGATCGCGGCACACGCTCGAACTCGCGTTCGCCGGGGCCGAGGCGGTCGCGGCGGGCGAGGCCTTCATTGCGGAGTTGCCCGAGCATGAGTTCGCCATCCCACGGCAGCTGGTCGCCGAAGCGAACGTAGTCGCGGTCGATCACCGGCTCGATCCGCCGCACCTGACGGTCACCTGCGAAGTCCTGATGCTGGAGGATATGTGAACAATTGACCCCTGGAAGCCACGCGATAGTCATGGGTCCAGGATAATGGGGGATTCCAATGCGCAAGCTTGCACCGATGCTGCTGATCACCGCTCTCGCCGCTCCGGTGGCTGCGCAGGATCTCGAAAGCCAGGAGGTGGTCGTCACTGCCCAGCGCATCGAACAGGACGACTATTCGCGTGACATGCCTGCCGTCGGCCTGCGCCGGCCGGCGGACTTTTTGGTGCAAGAGGTCGCCATTCGCGGCGACACTCGCGAGCCGGAGCAGAGACGCAAGGAAATTCGCGCCATGCTCACCGATGCGGTCCGGCGCGCCGGCACGGCGGGGGTCGAGCTGTCGTACGGAGAGTATATCCTCACTCCGCTGACAACGGCGAATGTCGACGACGTGGCGCTCGAGAATGACACCCGGCCCGACAGTGAACGAGTGACCTTTCTAGTCAAGGCCAGGCTGGCCGGCACGCAGTCGGGTCAGGCGGCCCAAGCGCAGATCAAGCGGTTTATCGACGCGGTGCCCGAAGTGGGGCGCGCGCAGATGGACGAATGGGGAGATTCCACACTCTCTATCGTCGGACCCGACAGCTATCGCCCGCAGATCGCCGAGCAGATCGCAGCCGACGCCAATGCGATGGCGGGGCGTGTCGGCGCCAACTATGCGGTGGAGATCGAAGGGCTCAACATGCCGGTGCAGTGGTCGCGCTCGGGTCCCGGTGAGGTGCTGCTGTATGTGCCGTACAAGCTGACGGTCGTGCCGCGTCCCTGACGGGCGAATTTCGCGTGAACTTTGGGTGAACTTTGGCGGCCGGCCTACAGCCGCCGGATCACCAGGTTCCGGATCTCGCTCATGTCCTCCATCGCGAAGCGGATGCCCTCGCGGCCGAGCCCTGAGTCCTTGACCCCGCCGTAGGGCATGTTGTCGACCCGGTAGCTGGGCACGTCGTTGACCACGATGCCGCCGACGTCGAGCGTGTCCCACGCCTCCAGCACCTGGTGGATGTCGCGGGTGAACACGCCCGCCTGGAGGCCGAACTTGCTGTCGTTGACGATCCTGAGCGCCTCGTCCCACTCGCTGAAGCGCATGAGGTTGGCGAGCGGGCCGAACGCCTCCTCTTTGTTGGCCGAGCATGCCTTGGGGACGCCTTCGAGCAGGGTCGCCTCCAGCATCGCGCCGTCGAGCTTGCCGCCGGTTAGCAGGGTCGCACCGGCGGAGACCGCCTCGTCGATCCAGCCCTTGAGGCGCTTTGCTTCCTTCTCGGAGATCATCGGACCGATGAAGGTATTGCGGTCCTTGGGGTCGCCCGCGACCAGCGTCTTCGTCTTGGCGACCAGCATGTCCTTGAAGCGGTCGTACACGCTATCGTGGATCAGGATGCGCTGGACGCCGATGCAGCTCTGGCCCGACTGGTAGAAAGCGCCGAACACGACCCGTTCCAGCGCGTGGTCGAGGTCGGCATCCTTGTCGACGATCACCGCCGCGTTGCCGCCGAGTTCGAGGACGACCTTCTTCTTGCCGGCCTTGGCCTTCAAATCCCAGCCCACCCCCGGCGAGCCGGTGAAGGAGAGGAGCTTAAGCCGCTCGTCGACGGTGAACATGTCGGCCCCGTCGCGGTGCGCGGGCAAGATCGAGAACGCGCCTTCGGGCAGGATGTCGCACTCGGCGAGCACCTCGCCCATGATGATGGCGCCGAGCGGGGTGAGACTGGCGGGCTTCATCACGAACGGGCAGCCCATCGCGATGGCCGGCGCAATCTTGTGCGCGGCGAGGTTGAGCGGGAAGTTGAACGGAGAGATGAAGCTGCACGGCCCGATCGGCACGCGCTTCCACATGCCCATGTAGCCCTTGGCGCGCGGGGAGATGTCGAGCGGCTGGATCTCGCCGTAGTTGCGGGTCGCCTCTTCGCTGGCGATGCGGAAGGTGTCGATCAGGCGGGTGACCTCGCCCTCGCTGTCCTTGATCGGCTTCCCCGCCTCGACGCACAGCGCGTAGGCGAGCTCGTCAAACCGCTCGCGGAAGCGAGCGACGCAGTGGTCGAGCACGCCCTGCTTCTCGTAGCTCGCCAGCCGCGCCATCGGCTCGGCCGCGCGGACCGCCCCGGCGATCGCTTCGTCGATGACGTCGGGGGTCGCCAGCGCGGTGCGGAACGCCACCTCGCCAGTGAACTTGTCGCGCACCTCAAGATCGGTGTTCGGCTGCGCTGCCTTGTTGTTGAGATAGAGCGGATAAGTGTCCTTGAGCGTGGTCATCATGGCCCCCCGGTTAATGCGCCACTCCTGCCCGACCGCCGCGCACGAAGGCAAGCCCCGCGAGGCCGACCGCGAGCAGGAACACGATCGAGGCGAAGCCCCACTGCTGGCTGTGCGTCAGCCGCGTCACCAGGCTCACCAGCCCCGGCGCGAGCCAGGCAGTGGCGACGCCGGAGAGCGCATAGACGCCGAAGAAGGCGCCGGTCTGATCGGGGGGAGTCAACCGGGTGAGCGCGGTGCGCGAGGAAGCGTATTGGGCGGTGATGAAGATGGCGTTGTTGAAGCCGATGAGCAGGTAGAGGAGGTCGGGCAGCGTACGGTACACTGGCCCGTCCCACAGCGGCGCGTGCGCGGCGCTGTCCCACGGCCAGAAATAGAGAATCGTGTCTGGCTTCATGCCCAGCAGTGCGACAAGGCTGATCATCGTCATGCCGATCTCGATCGTCAGCGCGTTGCGCGGGCCGACGCGGTCGTCGAGCCAGCGGCCGACCTGCCCGCCGGCCACAGCGACCACGCTCAGGATGATGCCGGTGATGAGCAAGTCGAGCGAGCCCCATCCCATCACGCCCGCCGCGAGCACGCCGAAGAAGAACAGCACCCCGTTCATTCCGTCGTAGAAGAACATCCGCGCCGCCAGAAAGACCACCGCATCGCGGTTGCGGCGCACGGTCGCGATCATCCGCGCGATGTCACCCGCCCCCTCGCGGAAAGCGCGCAGGAGCGGCGTGCCGGTGCGCGGGGTGTCGGGGGTGAAGAAGAACAGCGGCAATGCGCCCAGCGCGAGCAACGCAGCGGCGAGCAAAGCCACCACCCGCTCCGGCTCGTGCGCGGCGGCGTCGAACCCGAACAGCGGCTGCGCCGGCACCCACCACCAGTCGACCTTGCCCGGCAGCGCGAAGGCCCAGGCGGTGAACCCCAGCGCAACCACGGAGGCCGCGTTGCCGAGCGACAGTGCAAGCCCGGATGCGGCATGCACGTTCCTGAGCCCAGCCGCGCGCACCAGCATCGCATTGTGGAACACCTCCGACCACGCGAACAGGACGCCGACCAGCACCGTTATGGTCATGGTCATGGCAATGGTGAGTCCGGTGCCGTCGGGCTTGGCCCACCACAGCAATGCAGTCAGTGGAACCATGGCCGCCACGATCAGCCCCAGCCCAGGCTTTCGCGGCCCCAGCCGGTCGAGCGCCGCGCCCAGGATCGGCCCGGTCAGCATGACGATCCATCCAGCGTATTGGGCATAGCGGGCGATCAGTTCCTGCCCGCGCACCGGATCCCCGACCAGAGTGGCCGAGACGTAGGGCATGAAGATGTAGATGGTGATGAGGATTACGTATGGGTCGCGTCCGCCCTCGAACACCGACCATGCCACCGCCCCACGGTTGAGCCGGCCGCTCTCGGGCGCGATCTCGGTCACCATCGGTTCCGCGACGACCGAGGCAGGCCCGAGCACCTCGGGCACGGTGGGTTCGTTCACGCCATTCTCCCGTCACGCCAACCTCTTGCGGGCGGCGGCTCGGAGGCGAAGATGTCCGATGTCGGCGCCGCGCGCCAGCGGCTATTTAGCGCTGTTCGCGTCTGCTTGGCGCTTGAGCCTGGCTTTCTCGCGCTGCTCGATCCGGTGCGAGCGCCACCGCAGGCCCATGCCGGCGATCGAGGTCAACGCGCCGAGGATCAGGCACGTCATCAGCAGCGCGTCGTCCTTGGCGCCCTTGAGCGCGACGATCGCCAACAGGATCACGCTGACGGTGGAAGTAAGATAGCCCGCCCCCTTGAAGCGGGACGCGCGGTTCAATGGCATCGCGTCGGCAAGCGCAACATATTCGTCATATCGAAGTCCAATGCGCGCCGCCGAAAGGACGTTCCGAGCCTGATCCTTGTTAGGTGGCGCCTCTCACAGCGCCTTCGACAGCGCCTTGATGTCCTTGTTGAGGATCTGATCGTTCTCGGAATAGTCGACCGGGCAATCGATCAGATGCACGCCCGGCGTGTCGCGGCAATGCGCCAGCAGCTCCTTCAGATGATCGCTCGATTCCACTCGGTGCCCGCTCGAGCCGTAGCTTTCCGCGTATTTCACGAAGTCCGGGTTGCCGTAGGTGAGGCCGAAGTCGGCAAAACCCATGTTGGCCTGCTTCCAGCGGATCATCCCGTACGCGTCGTCGCGCAGGATCAGCACGGTGAGGTTGAGGCCGAGGCGGACAGCGGTCTCCATCTCCTGGCTGTTCATCATGAACCCGCCGTCGCCGCAGATCGCCATCACCTTGCGTGTCGGATAGAGCATCGCACTCATCATCGCGCTCGGCAGGCCCGCGCCCATCGTCGCCAGCGCGTTATCGAGCAGGACGGTGTTGGGGAGGAACGCGCAATAGCCGCGCGCGAACCAGATCTTGTACACCCCGTTGTCGAGACAGATGATCCCGTCGCGGGGCATGCACTCGCGCACCTGATGCACGAGGTGCGGCGGGAAGATCGGGAAGCGCGCATCGCCGGCGAGCTTGCTGGTGTGCTCCAGCTCTGCCTTGCGGTAGCCGAGCATATGCCCAAAATCCCACGAGCGGTTGGGCGAGATGTCGTCCTTGATCTGCCAGATGGCGATGGCGATATCGCCGATCACTTCGATCTGGGGGAAGTAAACGGGGTCGACCTCGGCGGTGCGGGTCGAGACGTGGATCACCCGCGCCCCGCCCGGTTTCATGAAGAATGGCGGCTTCTCGATCACGTCGTGGCCGACGTTGATGATGAGGTCCGCGTCCTCCACCGCACGGTGCACGAAGTCGCCCGCCGACAGCGCCGCGCAGCCGAGGAACTTCGGGTGCCGCTCGTCGATCACGCCCTTGCCCATCTGGGTGGTCAGGAAGGGGATGCCCGTCTTTTCGACGAACTGTTCGAGCATCCGCCCGCACAGCTTGCGGTTGGCGCCCGCGCCGATGACGAGGATGGGCGCCTTGGCCTGCTCGATCGCCTCGACCGCCTGCCGCACGGCCTTGGGCTCGGCCGAGGGACGCCGCGCGACCGAGCGCTGGATCGGCAGCGAGTCGGTCTTCTCCTCGGCGATGTCCTCGGGGAATTCGAGGTGCACCGCGCCCGGCTTCTCTTCCTCGGCCAGCCGGTACGCCTCGCGCACGCGGCTGGGGATGTTGTCGCCGGCCGCGAGCTGGTGGGTGTACTTGGTGATCGGCTCCATCATCGACACCACGTCGAGGATCTGGAACCTTCCCTGCTTCGATTTCTTGATCGGCTTCTGCCCGGTGATCATCATCATCGGCATGCCGCCGAGCTGGGCATAGGCAGCGGCGGTCACGAAGTTGGTCGCGCCGGGGCCGAGCGTCGCCACGCACACCCCGGTCTTGCCGGTGTGCCGGCCGTAAGTCGCGGCCATGAAGCCCGCGCCCTGCTCGTGCCGGGTCAGCACCAGCTCGATCTGCTTCGACCGGCTGAGCGAATCGAGGAAGTCGAGGTTCTCTTCGCCCGGCACGCCGAAGATGTACTCGCAGCCTTCGGCCTCGAGACACTCGATGAACAGATCCGACGCCTTGCGCTTGCCGTCTTCGGCCATGTTCTCAATCCCCCTGCACGATACCGCGCACCCGCCCGACGCTGTTGCCGCGTCGCTTTAAGCGAGGGATATCAAAGCAGCGGGCGCGAGTCTTGCGTCAATATCCGCGCGCAGGATCGAAGATCGGCGCGACCGGCTGGCCAGCGACGTAACGGCGGCAATTCTCGATGAACCGCTCGGCGGAACGCACGAACATCTTCGACTGCGCGCGGCCCGAAAGATGCATGGTGATCTGCGCGTTGTCGAAGCTCCACAGCGGGTCGTCCGCAGGAAGCGGCTCGGGCGCGGTGACGTCGAGCAAAGCACCGCCGATGCTCTTCGCTTGCAGCGCGGATACCAAGGCGTTCTGATCGACCACCGCTCCACGCGCGATGTTAACCAGCACCGCGCTGTCCTTCATCGCCGCAAGCTCGGCCGCGCCGATCATGGCGTCGGTCTCCGGCGTCGCGGGCACGGCGAGGATCACCCAGTCGAACTCGCCAAGCCTGGCGCGCCATTCGTCCGGTCCCAGCGCGCCCGCGCCGCCCGAACGCCGCACCGGCACCACCTCGACATCGAATGCCTCCAGCCGGGTCTTGATCAGCCCGCCGATCGCACCCAGCCCGAGCAGCAGCGCGCGCGTGCCCGCCAGCTCCAATTTGCCCGGCGAATCCAGCAGCCACTCGTGCCGATCCTGTGCGCGCACGACCTCGCGGTAACCCTTGGCATGCGTCAGCATCAGCATGACGACGTATTCGGCGATCGTGATCGCGTTGATGCCCGCGCCGTTGGTAACCGTCACGCCGCGATCGACCAGCACATCCATCGGCAGGAAGTCGAGCCCGGCATAGATCGAGTTGAGCCACTTGAGTTTGCCCGCGAGCCGCACCGCCTCCGCCATCGGTTCCTTCTTGTCGAGATCGAACCACCCGACCTCCGCCTCCGGCGCGAGCGCGTGCATCTCTTCCACCGAGGTATACCAGCGCGGCTCGATCTGAGGCGGCAGGTGCGGCTCCAACAACGGGCGGACGAGACCGGACAGGACGGCGACGGTCATGATCTCACTCCCCAATCGGCGGCCCGGACTTGATCCGGGCCAAGGCTTCTTCTTTCCAGCGCCGCGCCTGAAGAAGAGCTGGACCCCGGATCAAGTCCGGGGTGACGATTGGGTTTGTCATAGCTTCCATTCCCAGCCCAGCGGGTCTCCGTCCATCACCTCGACGCTCTGTGCGGCGAGTTCGTCACGGATCGCATCGGACGCGGCGAAATCCTTGGCGGCGCGCGCTTCCTTGCGGCGCGTGAACGCGGCTTCGATTTCAGCTTCCCCAATCGTCGCATTCGCCGGGCGCAGGCGCAGCTCCTCGCGCGTCAGGTCGAGCAACCGGAGGCCGAGGACAGCGTCCATGCGCTCCACTGCCGCACGCTTGGCGCTGGTGTCCACCTTCTTGGCGGCCAACGCTTCATCGAGCGCCGTAAGCGCCACCGAGGTATTGAGATCGTCGGAGATCGCCGCATCGAACCGCTCTAGCAACGGCGCGAACTTCGGGTGCTCGCCGCGCGCCTCGGCTTCACGAAGTGGGCCGGCCGCCATCACCATCCGCTTCAACCGGACCAGCGCGGCGCTCAAGCCCTCCCAGGTGAACTCAAGTTCGCTCCGGTAGTGCGCCTGCAGGCACAGCAGACGATACGCCAGCGGATGGTATCCGCGGTCCACCAGCGCCTGCAGCGTCAGGAAATCGCCGGTCGACTTCGACATCTTCCCCCGCCGGTCGACTAGGAAGTTGTTGTGCATCCAGATCCGCGCGCCGGTGTCCGGCCCGCACGAATGCGCCTGATTCTGCGCGATCTCGTTGGGGTGGTGAATCTCGCGGTGGTCGATCCCTCCGGTGTGGATGTCGAACGGATGGCCGAGCAGTTCGGCGCTCATGACCGAGCATTCGATGTGCCACCCGGGCGCGCCGCGGCCCCAGGGCGAGTCCCACTCCATCTGCCGGCTTTCGCCCGGCGGGGTGGTGCGCCAGAGCGCAAAGTCGGCGGCGTGGCGCTTGCCCTCGACGCTCTCGATGCGTCCCTCGCCCTCATCGGTCGAGGCGCGCGCGAGGCGGCCGTAATCGGGCACGGTCGAGACGTCGAAGTACAGCCCGCTGTCGAGCCGGTAGGCGTGCTTGCCCTCGATCTTCGCGTTCCACGCGACCATCGCCCCGACATAGTCCGTCGCCTTCGGGTGCTGGACGGGCCGGATGTTGAGCCGGCGCAGGTCCGCCTCGAACACCTGCTGGTAATGGCGCGCGATGTCCCAGGCGGACTTGCCCTGGCTGGCGGCCGCCTTCTCCATCTTGTCGTCGCCCGCGTCGGCGTCGCTGGTCAGGTGGCCGACGTCGGTGATGTTGATCACGTGCTTCAGGTCGTAGCCCTTGAAGCTCAGCACCCGCCCCAGCGTGTCCGCGAACACATAGGCGCGCATGTTGCCCACGTGCTGGTAGTTGTAGACCGTCGGCCCGCACGAATAGACGCGCGCCTCGCCCGCATGGAGCGGCTGGAAGGTCTCCAGGCTGCGGGTCAGCGAGTTGAAGAGGCGAAGGTCGGCCATGGCGCGGGGGCTATAGGGGTGCGCCCCGGACACGCAAGCCCGCGAAAACCGGCTAACGTGCCGCGGCGGCGATCCGGTGCTGTTCGGGAAAATACCAACGCAGCACCTTACGGAAGGCGTCCGAGGTCGGGCGCGCCCAGTTGCGCATGAGCTCGCTACCGAAAGAGATCGCGGTGACGGGCTGCGCGCCGGCCTGAACCATGCGGGTGATCGCGCTGTCGTGGGATGTCCTCGAAATCCCGCCGATCGCGTCGATCACCGGATAGACCTCGAACCCCTCGCGCAGCATGTCGAGCGTCGGGAAGGCGCAGCACACCTCGGTCCACAATCCGCAGATCACCACCTTCGCGCGGCCGGTCGCCTTCACCGCGTTGCGGAATTCCGCGTCTTCCCAGCTGTTCACACCGGTCCGGTCGATTTCCGGCTGGCCGGGCATTTCGGCCATGAGCTCTTCGATGGTGCCCGTGTTCACACCCATATCGACTCCCACCGTGGTCAGCACGATTGGCACGGAATAGGCGTGCGCCAGCTTCACC
>JAEWKG010000179.1 GCA_023386135.1 Pseudomonadota bacterium
GCTCACGCCTGCCCAGCGTGACGCCTACGCCGCGCTGTTCGCCGACCTCGCGGCACAGAATTGGGCTGGTGCACTCGGCCGGCTCGACGCGCTTCCGGAAGGGCCGCTGCACAATGCGGCTCGCGCAATTCTCTACACCGCACCGAATTCGCCGCGGGTCGAACTCGGGCCCTTGCTGACGCTGGTGAACCGGGCGCCGGAGCTTCCGCAGGCCGCCGACCTCGCCCGCCTCGCCCAGCTTCGCGGCGCCACTCAGCCGCCTCAGGTCTTGCCAGTGCAGCGCCTGATCGGCCAGCGCGGCCAGCCGCGTCGCCAGCGCCCACGCCCGAACAGCGGCGATCTCGTGGCGCGCGAACTCGAGCCGCTGATCCAGCCACTGATCGTCGCCGACCAGCCAGCCGAGGCCGAAGCGATCATGCTATCGCGCGGCGGCGAGCTGTCGGTCGAGAGCCGAACCGAATTCGAGCAGCGGATCGCCTGGTCATATTATCTCGTCCGCCAGGACCGCGAGGCCCTCCGCCTCGGCCAGCAGGCGGGACGCGGCACCGGCGACTGGGCGGTCCACGGCGAATGGGTCGCCGGGCTCGCGGCCTGGAGACTGGGCGATTGCGGCGCAGAGCAGAGCTTCCAGACCGTCGCACGGCGCACCGGCGATCCCGAGATGGCCGCGGCGGGCCATTATTGGGCGTCGCGCGCGGCGCTGCGCTGCGGTCATCCCGAGCGGGTCCAGCCTTATCTTCGCGCCGCTGCAGCCCAGGACGAGACTTTCTACGGATTGCTCGCCGATAGCGCGCTCGGAGTGCGACGCGTATCGGGCGGAGAAGCCGACGTGCTGACTCCGTCGGAGTGGGCGTCGATCGCGAACCGGCCCAACGTCCGAACCGCGGTCGCTCTCGCCGAGATCGGGCAGGCCGACTTTGCCGACACCTTCCTTCGGCATCAGGCGAGGATCGGCGATCCGCGCGAGCATGAAGCGCTGACCCATCTCGCCGCGCGGCTCAATCTTACCGGCACCCAGATGTACCTGGCACACAATCTGCCGCAGGGCGTTCGGGTCGGCCGCCACGACCGCTATCCGGCGCCGGACATCGCACCGCGCGGCGGCTGGCAGGTCGACCAGGCGCTCGCTTACGCCCATGCGCTCCAGGAATCGGGTTTCCGCGAAAATGCGGTGAGCGGGGCCGGGGCGCGCGGGTTGATGCAGGTTCGACCCGGGACCGCGGGCGACCTCGTCCGCTGGGGCCGCGCCAATGCCGACCCGAGCCGGCTCAACGACCCGGCGACCAACGTCGCGTTCGGCCAGGCCTATATGCAATATCTGCGTGACCAGAGCGGCACCGACGGCCTGCTTCCGCGCGTCATCGCCGCCTATAATGCCGGACCGGCGCCGATCGCGCGGTGGACCGCGGAAGGCCGCGGCGACGGCGATCCCCTGCTCTACATCGAGTCGGTGCCCTATTGGGAAACCCGCGGCTACGTGCCGATCGTGCTTCGCAATTACTGGATGTACGAGGAGCGGCCGGCCGACCAGTCGTCGAGCCGCCGAGCTTTGGCGCAGGGACTGTGGCCGCGCTTCCCGGGAACGCCGGGACCGGAGTCGGTGAGGCTCAACCCGTCAGCGCGAATCGCCGAAGGCAGCGACTGATCCCGGCCTAGCGGGCCGATCCGAACGGGCTTCCCGAATTCCACCTCGGCCGCTCAGGCGCGTTGGCGAGGCGCATGGCCAGCGCGGCGATGAAGTCGTGGAGGCGGATCTCGTCGTCGCGGAAGATCGTGGAGGTGAGATCGTCCGACGGCGCGTGGTAGCGGGTGGCGCGGAAGGCGCGCTCCAGCTCCGCCTCGGGCGTGTTGGCGGCGAAGCCGAACTTGAAGGCGACCGCCGGAATGCCCTGCTCGATGAAGCCATATTGGTCGGAGCGGATGAACGAGTTGCGGTTCGGAAACGGGTCGGGCGCAAGCGGCAGGCCCATCGTCTGGCCGACCGCGCGCGCTTCCTCGCCGATGCTGCTTTCCTCGGCGCCGAGCACCGTGACGCTGCGCAATGGGAAGAGCGGCAAGGCCATGTCGTAATTGAGATTGGCGACGATCGAGTCGCGCGGAACAGTCGGCCGGCGGGCGAAATAGCGTGAGCCGAGCAGGCCCTTCTCCTCCGCGGTGACGAACACGAACAGGATCGAGCGCCTGGGACGCTGGCGGCGCAGCTCGGTGGCGACGTCGATCAGGGCCGCGACCCCGGCGGCGTTGTCGAGCGCGCCATTGTAGATCGTGTCGCCATTGACCGGGTTGCCGATGCCGATCCCGTCGAGATGGGCGGTGAGGACGATGTGCTCGTCGGCCAGCGCCGGGTCGCTTCCCGGCAGGCGCGCAACGACATTGGGCGAGGTCACCGCGCGGCTGGTCGCGGCGAGGCGGCCGCTGAGGCGGGTGGTCATCGCAAAGCTGCGCAGCGGGCGCGATGCGTCGGCATCGGCGGCGACCTGGGCAAAGCTGCGCGGGGAGCCGGCGAACAGCCGCTCCGCCTCGGCGGCGTTCCAGCTGAGGGATACGAAGGGCGGCTCGTCGCGGATCCCGGCGTCGGCGAACAGCATTCCGGGCTGGGTCGCATTGCGCACCGCCGATTCCCACGGCGATTCGCTCTGGCCCGGCGTGGTCAGCGAGATCGCGCCGACCGCGCCGCGCTCGGCGAGCCACGCGTTGCGCTGGGCGCGGGCATGGGCCTTGAGCGTGCCGGGGGCCTCGGTCGGGCCCCCGCTGACGAAGACGGCGATCTTGCCCCGCAGGTCAACGCCCGCGAAATCGTCATGGCCGGCGCACGGCATGTGCAGGCCGTAGCCAATGAACACCAGCGGCGCGTCGAGGGTCGGCGGAAGCGCATAGCGCGGGCTGACGATCGCCGTCGCCGGAAGCGCGACCGGCGCGCCGGACAGGCTGAGGCTCGACGCGGCATAATCGGTGCGCTGCTCGGTGAAGGCGATCGGCTGGAGATAGCCGTTGGTGCCCGCCGGCCTGAGACCGAGACGGCGCATCTCGTTCGCGACATAGGCGGCGGCGCGCTCATGGCCCGCAGTGCCGGCGGCGCGTCCTTCCATCGCATCGCTTGCAAGCGCCTCGACATGCGCCTGCCAGCGCTCGGCGCGGTCGGCCGGTGTGGCGATCGGCGCGGGCGAGGTGGTCGGCGCACAGGCGGCAAGAGCGAAGGCAAGGACGAAGGCGGGACGCATGCGCAAAAACTCCGTGGCCCCCACCCGCGCCACGCAATGGCAGCGCCGCCGCGCTAGGGCAACATCTGGTCTATCGTTCTTGTTTCGTTCTTGGTATGGAAAGCGGAATGAGCGCGCGACTCTCACGCCCCGATGCGCGGCCCGGCCGAGGCGCGCCCGAGAACCTGACTCCGACGCGATTCAACCTCAAGACTCGCGAGCCGGACGGCGACTGGCTCGACGATCGCGAGGAGCTGGACGGCGGGCCGCCGCCGCTTCGGACGACGGTGACGGTCGAGCAGCCGCGGACGATCATCGCCCGCAACCAGTCGCCGGACATCGGCTTCGACCGCTCGATCAACCCCTATCGCGGCTGCGAGCATGGCTGCATCTACTGCTTCGCCCGGCCGACCCACGCCTTCCACGATCTGTCGCCGGGCCTCGATTTCGAGACGAAGCTCTACGCCAAGCCCAATGCCGCGGCCCTGCTGCGCAACGAGTTGGCGAAACCCGGCTATGTCTGCCGGCCCATGGCGCTCGGCACCAACACCGATCCCTACCAGCCGATCGAGAGCAAGTGGAGGATCACCCGATCGGTGCTCGCGGTGCTGGCGGAGACGCGCCACCCCTTCACCATCACCACCAAGTCGGACCGGGTGCTTCGCGACATCGACATCATCGCTCCGATGGCGAAGCAGCGCATGGCCAATGTGGCGCTGTCGGTGACGTCGCTGACCCCGGAGATCTCACGCACGCTTGAGCCGCGGGCCCCCGCGGCGCGCAAGCGGCTGGCGGCCGTCCGCAAGCTGGTCGAGGCGGGCGTGCCCTGCACGGTCGCGATCGCGCCGGTCGTGCCTCAGGTGACCGATCATGAGCTGGAGGCGATCGTCGAGGCCGCGGCCGAAGCGGGCGCGGTCGGGGTCTTCTACCTGCCGGTGCGGCTCCCTCATGAAGTGGCGCCGCTGTTTCGAGCCTGGCTCGACGAGCATTTCCCCGATCGCGCGCGGAAGGTGATGGCGACGATCCAGTCGATGCGCGGCGGCAAGGACAATGACCCCAATTGGTTCAGCCGAATGCGCGGCTCGGGCGCGTGGGCGGAGTTGCTTCGCACGAGGTTCGAACTCGCCGCCCGAAAGCACGGCTTCCCCAAGGACAAGCGCCCCCTCCGCCCCGCCCTGTTCGAACCGCCC
>JAEWKG010000182.1 GCA_023386135.1 Pseudomonadota bacterium
GTCGGGATACTTGGCCGCGTAGTCGCGGATCTTCGCCTGCGCCTCGGCCAGCGACCGCGTGTCGGAGAGGTCCAGCGTCAGCGCCGCGAAGCCCACCTCCATGATGTGCAGGTGCGAATCGATCAGGCCCGGGATCACCACCGCGCCCTTGCCGTCGACCGCGAACCGGGTGCGCTGGGGCCGCTTGTCCTTGCGGTCGAGCAGCTGCTTCACCCGGCCGTCGTCGTCGATCCAGATGCCGGTGAAGCGGGTGACATGGCCCTGCCGGTCGACCGATTCCCCCTGGATGTTGTCGACCAGGGTATCGGCCATGGCGGGGACGGAGACTGCCGCGAGCAGCAGCGCGGCGATGGGGAGCGATTTCATGCGCCCGGTTACGCGAGCGCGGCGCTCTTCTTCAAGACCTGATAGGCTTCGACCACTCGCGTAAGCCGCCCTTCGTGGCTGCGGTCGCCGCCGTTCCGGTCAGGGTGATAGCGGCGCACGAGCTCGCTGTAGCGCTTGCGCAGCGCGGTCCGGTCGAGGTCGGGCTCAAGACCCATCGTGTCGAGCGCCGCTCTTTCCTCGCCGCTGAAGCGCGAGGTGCGCGCGGTGTTCTGCGCGCGGCGGCGGATATCGGACGCCCGTGCGCCGATCGCCTCCAGCGGATCGTCGAAATCCGCCCAGCGCGGCACGCCGTCGACTCCCGCGTCGGCTCGAAATGCGCGCGTCGTGCTCGAGTTCGCCCAGCCCGCCGCCGGGTGCTGCGCGGCGACGATCTCCTCCGCGCTCATGCCGGTGAACCAGTTGTAGCTGGAATTGAACGCGCGCACGTGGTCGAGGCAGAACCAGCGCCATTCACCCGGCCCGTCGAAGCCCGCCAGCCGGTCGCTCGGCGCGCGGAATTCGCCCGGCTCCTCGCACCCGACTGCTTCGCAGGCTTGCCCGCTGCCTTCATTCCGGCCATGAAATTTGTGCGGCTTCACAGGTTGTCATCTGGCGGCAGGCTGCCGCGATTTCAACGTGCCGGGCGGCGAACCGTGGGACCGGAGAGAAGGATCGAATGGAGCCCCAGCGCACGATCCGTCCGGTGGGAGAGCGGTCGATCCAGGTGATCGACGGCGCGTTCGAACCGGCGTTCGTGGCCATGCTCGACCGGTGGCTCCAGAAGCTCGCCTTTGTGCGCGAAGATTACGACAACGACGGCGCCACGGCGTTCCTGCACTTCGTCCACGATATCGCGCTCGACAAGCTTGATGCCCAGCCGCTCTATCAACAGCTTCATGCCGTGATGCGGCGAGAAGTCGACATCGCTTACGGCGCGCTGGCACCGTCGCTCTACCGGGCGCAGATCAACCTGGGCCCCTATGGCGATCATTACACCGCGCACATCGACAACACCCGGGGCGTGACCGCGATCTACTTCGCCAACGCCGAGTGGCGCGACGAGTGGCAGGGCGAGACCCTATTCTACGCCGATGGCGAACCGGTAACCGCGGTCGTGCCGCGCCCCGGCCGGCTGGCGCTGCTGCCCGGCGACATGGTGCACCGCGTTGGCGCCCCCTCGCGCCTGTTCGCCGGCGCGCGCTATACCTTCGCGTTCAAGTTCAGCACCTCGGAGAGACCATCGTGACCACCGGACTGCTCGCCCAGGAAATGACCGAGCTGCTGACCGCCGCGTTCGCGCCGACGCACCTCGAGGTGATCAACGACAGCGCCAAGCACCGCGGCCATTCGGGCGACGACGGCAGCGGCGAATCGCATTTCACCGTCGCGATCGAGAGCGCGGCCTTCGTGGGAAAGTCGCGGCTGGAGCGGCAGCGGATGGTCAACGCCGCGCTGGGCGACATACCCGGCAACCGGGTCCACGCCCTCGCGATTCGCGCCTTCGCGCCGGGGCAGGCGTGATGCTGGACCTGTGGTACTGGCCGTCGATCCCCGGCCGCGGCGAGTTTGTGCGGCTGGCGCTGGAGGCGGCGGGGGTGCCCTACCGCGACCGTGCGCGCGACGAAGGGGTGGAGGCGCTGGTCGCCGACATGAAGGCGCGGCACGGGATCAAACCGTTCGCCCCGCCCTACATCACCTGCGAGGTCGAAGGGCGCGAAGTGACGATCGCGCAGGTCGGTCACATCCTCACCTGGCTCGCCGACGCGCATGGCTTCGGCGCGGGGGATCTGCCGAAGGACCTGGAGCTGATCATGCTCCAACTGACCATCAGCGACGTGGTGGCCGAGGTCCACGCGGTGCACCACCCGGTGGGCGTAAGCGCCAATTACGAAGACCAGAAAGATGCGGCCCTAGTGGCGGCCAAGCACTTTCGCGAGGAGCGAATCCCGAAGTTCCTCGGCTATTTCGAAGACGCGCTCGGCGTCAACGACGGCCCGTTCGTGCTGGGCGCGAAGTGGAGCCACGTCGACACCTCGCTGTTCCAGCTCGTCGAGGGCCTGCGCTTCATGTTTCCCAAGCGAATGACTGCGGTCGCGGGCGACTACCCGAAGCTGATCGCCTGCCACGATGCCGTCGCCGAACTGCCCGGCATCAAGGCCTACCGCGCTTCCGACCGCTGCATCCCTTTCAACCAAGACGGCATCTTTCGTCACTATCCGGAGCTCGACGCCGCATGAGCGTAATCGATACCATCCAGCCGGTCACCCACGACCTCGGCCAGTTCCAGGTCCGGCGCGTGCTGCCGAGCCGGGGGCGGACGATGGTCGGACCGTTCATCTTCGTCGACGAGTTCGGCCCCGCCCAGCTCGATGTCGGCGCGGGGATGGACGTGCGGCCCCACCCACACATCAACCTCGCGACGGTGACCTGGCTGTTCGAAGGCGCGATCGACCACCGCGACAGCCTCGGCACCTTCGCCACCATCCGCCCGGGCCAGGTCAACCTGATGACCGCCGGGCGCGGGATCGTCCATTCGGAGCGTTCGCCCGCGGAGGAGCGCCAGGGCGGCAAGCTCTATGGCATGCAGACCTGGCTCGCGCTGCCCGACGGCGCGGAGGAGATCGACCCGGCGTTCGAAGCGCAGACAGGCCTGCCGATCGTCGAAGACACCTGCGCGAAGGCCACCGTGATCATGGGCGAGCTGTGGGGCGCCCGCGCACCGACCACCATCCACGCCGCCACGATCTATGCCGAGATCGTGCTCGCCGCCTCCGGCGCGCTGCCGATCGACGCGGTGGCCGACGAACGCGCGGTGATGCTGGTCGGCGGCGAGGCGACGCTCGATGGCCAGCCGCTCGAACCATACGTGCTGACGGTGCTCGCGCCGGGCGCGGCGATGCGGCTGGCGTCGGACACCGGCGGGCGCGCGATGCTGCTCGGCGGCGAGGCGTTCCAGACCAAGCGCCACGTGTGGTGGAACTTCGTCAGCTCCAGCCGCGAGCGGATCAACCAGGCCAAGGACGACTGGCGCGCGGGGCGCTTTCCGACGGTGCCCGGCGAGCACGAATTCATCCCCATTCCCGAAATTCCCAACACGGTGAGCTACCCATGAGCACAGAAGGACAAGTCGCCTGGATCACCGGCGCATCGAGCGGCATCGGCGCGGCGCTCGCGCGCGGCTGGGGGCAGCCCGGCGGGCATGTGATCCTGTCGGGCCGTGACGAGGCGCGGCTGGCCGAGGTTGCGGGCTCGCTCGGGGGCGAGACGCTGGTCCTGCCGTTCGACGTGCGTGACGATGCCGCGCTGGCCGATGCCACTGCCCAGGCGCTCGCGTGGAAGGGCGGCGTCGATCTCGCCGTGGCCAACGCCGGCATCTCGCAGCGCTCGATGGCGCTTGAGACCGACATGCGGGTCTATCGCGAAATTATCGAGATCGACCTGATCGCCCAGATCGCGTTCGCCCAAGGGTTGATCGGCCCAATGACCAAGCGCGGCAGCGGGGCGCTGGCGTTCATCTCCTCGATCGCGGGCAAGGTCGGGGTGCCGATGCGGACCGCCTACTCTGCCGCCAAGTTCGGCCTCGCCGGATATGCCGACGCCCTGCGCGGCGAGCTGTCGCAGAGCGGCGTCACCGTCCACGCGATCTACCCCGGCTCGATCCGGACCGACGTCAGCCGCAACGCACTGACCGCCGACGGTTCGGCGCGCGGGCGCAGCGACAAGGTCATCGACGAAGGCATCGACCCCGATGTCGCTGCCGCCGAGATGCTCGACGCCATCGCCGCCGGCACGCGCGAGATCATTGTCGCGCAGGGCGGCGAGAAGGCGATGGGCGAGGCGCGCCGCACGCCCGACGCGCTGTTCGACCAGGTCGCGGGCATGGTCGCGGCGGGCTACATGGAACGGATGAAGGGAGAATAGCCATGAACCGGGTCACGCTCGAAAACGGCATCGCGCTAGATGTGGTCGATGAAGGCCCGGCCGATGCGCCGGCGCTGATTTTCCTCCACGGCTTTCCCGAAAGCCACCGCACCTGGCGCCACCAGGTCGCGCATTTCTCCGACCGCTTTCGCTGCATCGCGCCCGACCAGCGCGGCTATCGCGGGTCGTCGAAGCCGCCCGAGGTCAGCGACTACACCCCCGACAAGCTGATCGGCGACGTGTTCCAGCTCGCCGACGCGCTCGACATCGACAAGTTCACGATCCTGGGACACGACTGGGGTGGCGCGATCGCCTGGGGCACCGCCATCGCCGGGCAGATGAACGGCCGCGTCACCCGCGCGGTGATCGCCAATGCGCCCCACCCGGCGGTGTTCCAGAAGCTGCTCTACACCAACCCGCACCAGCGCGAATCGAGCCAGTACATGCGCGGCTTCCGCGATCCCAAGAACGATGCACTGGTGCGCGAAATGGGCCTCGCCGGCATCCTGCTGCAGGAGATCCGCTGGGACAGCCCCGATGCGATGGAGCCCGAAGAGCGCGCCGAGCTATTGAAGGACTGGCAGGACCGCGACTCGGCCTTCGCCATGCTCAACTGGTACCGTGCGAGCCCGATCGACATCCCGCCGCTCGACGCGCCGTACGAGCTGCCCGCCGGCTGGACGCCCCCGCCGCTGCCGAACCTGACGATCCCGACGCTGGTGGTGTGGGGCATGAACGATCTCGCCCTGCCCCCGGAGAATCTCGAAGGCCTCGACGACTTGATCGACGATCTGACGGTGGTCGAGGTACCCGGCAGCGGCCACTTCGTGCCGTGGGAAGCGCCGCGCGAAGTTAACGCCGCGATCGAGGACTTCCTCGCCCGCACCGCCTGATCCATCCAAACTGGCGTTGATTTCCCACCGGAAATGGCCTGCGCGCCATTGTGCACTGCGTTAACCTAGAGTAGGTTTCATTTCAGGTTCGATCGCAAGGCCTCCAAATGAAGCAGCTCACCGATTTCGGAAGGGCGTACCTGCACTTGTGCACCGCGCTGCGGCTGGCCGACGAGCTCGGCCTGTCGATGGCCGGCGCGCGGATGAGCGCAGCCCTCGACGCCATGGAAAGTTCGGGCAATGCCCTCGACATCGACCTCGCCAGTTTGCGCGGGGTCGAGTGGCCGGAACTGCCGGGGGCCGTGCCGCACTGACAAGGATCGTATTCGGCGCGGCTAATTGATGATCTCGGCCGTGCTGTCGGACAGCAGTGCGGACAATCGCTCGCGCCACATCTGCAAGGCCTCGGGAGTCAGCCGGGTCCAGTCGGTGACCTCGCGCACGATCCTGAGCGGCGCGCTGGAGCGATAGGACCGGGTCGGATTACCGGGAAACTTCTTGTCGGTGACGTTGGGATCGTTCTCGAACGGCCCGGTCGGCTCGACCTCGTACACCCTCGGGATGGCGTTTCCTCCGGTAAGCTCCACAGCTATCTCGGCGGCAAGTCCGGCACCATCCTTGAGCGCGGTGAAGTAGATGTGGTTCATCACCACCTCGGGCCGGTAGTTCGAGCGGAACCCGGCGGTGAGGAGGTCGCCCGCGCGGAGTTCGGCAATGGTGCCGTGAAAAAATGGGCCTTGGTCGAGCGGCTCGATCATTCGTCTCTTGCGTGAACGCCCCAAAGGATGGAGTTCCAAGACCGCCGGTTGACGTAGCGTTGGTAGAGCAGGGTCCCCACTAACACGATTATCAGCGCCGCTATGATCAGATTGAAATCAAGCCACATGCTCGCCAGTGCGACCAGCATCATGGAGGGCACGAACAAGATAAACCAACGAATCCATGCTCTCGTAATCGCCGCACGGCGTTGATTTTCGTGTTCTGGCATCCGCGACTCCTGTGAAAAGGACTTTCCGCTAACAGCTGAACGTACGCAAAGATTGTTTGCAAGCGTTTGGCTAGCCCATCCACTTGATCCACGCTCCGTGCGGGTGCGCTTCGGTCAGGATCCGGCCCTCCTCGCCGCCGGGCCAATAGCGCACGACCATCTCATGCCGGTGCGTGTCGCGGTTGGCTTCGAGCGCGATCCAGGCGAGCGGGCGGTCGGGGGTGGCCTGCGCGCCTGCCGCCTCCATCGCGGCGGTGACGCGGGCCTGCTGGTCCTTGGGAACGTATTGCCAGACGATCGAGTGCATCAGCACCCGCGTGGTGCCGCCGTCCTGCGGGCGTGCCAGCTCGGCCTCGACGAAGTCGGCGGCGTTCGCCTCAACCAAGTCGGGCGCCTTCGCCTGCGCGGCCTTGATCGCGGCGTCCATGCGTTCGAACCGCACGCCGTGCTCGGGCCAGATGTAGCCCTTGAGCCGCAGCGCCTGAGCCGGATTGGTCAAGTCAACCGGAGCGACGTCGCAGCCCTTCAGGCTGACGATCTCGATCGCGTGCGCGGGCGGCGCATCGCCCTGCCAGTCGGGCTCGAACGCCATCACCGGATCGGACGGCCCGACCTTCACGCCGCCGAGGTCGTAGGCGTAGCGGTCGATCATCAGGTTGATCCCCGCGCTCGAGCCGATCTCCAGACATGCGAACCGCGCGGGCAGGCCCCGGTCGGCCAGCCACAGCATCGCGGCGATGAAGTTCGACGAGCGCCCCGCCTCGTTGGTCTGCGGCGGGCCGTCGAGCGAGGCCATCAGCCGTTCCTCGTGCCGCGCGATGGCTCCGCGCACGATGGCCACGTCGTCCGCCTCCTCGCCGCGATAAATCGCGCCCAATGCCGGTTCGTCGCCCGAAAGCGACAGCGCATGCAGCCCGCCCGCGATGCGCAGCGGCAGCGCATCGGCGAGCGGCGCGCCCTGCCAGCCGCGGATGCGGTCGAGCAGCGCTCCAGGCGTTCCGTCCTCCAGCAGCGCCGCCACCGCCCCCACCACCCGCGCGGTGATCGGCGCGTCGGCGGCGGTGCAATACGCGACCTGGTTGGAAAACGCGGTCGCCACCGTCCCCACACCCTTGGCGTCCATATCCACCCGCTGATACTTCGGATTGGCCCCGAGGCCCGAAATCGTGTCAGCCATCTGGCGTTGCCCTTTCAACTGGTGCGCCCTAAGCGCGCCGCCATGCGCCAGCCGCTGACATTCGCCGTCCCGAAAGGGCGTATCCTCGACGAGGCGCTGCCGCTGATGGCGCGCGCCGGCGTGGTGCCCGAACGGGGCTTTCACGACAAGGGCGACCGGCGGCTGGCTTTTCCTTGCGAAGATGAAGATTTCCGCGTCATCCGCGTGCGCGCGTTCGACGTCGCCACCTTCGTCGCCCACGGCGCGGCGCAGGCGGGCATCGTCGGCGCCGACGTGATCGAGGAGTTCGACTACTCCGACCTATACGCGCCGGTCGATCTGGGC
>JAEWKG010000193.1 GCA_023386135.1 Pseudomonadota bacterium
GCTGAGGCGGGCGCGGTCCAGCCGGCGGCGACGGCGAGCGCGCCGAGGGACAGGAGGGGGCGGAGAGTGGTCACGGCAGTAGCTCCTTCGGTGACGCTCGCGTGATGGCAGGGCGATGGTCCGGCGACGGCTCTATGGCCGGTATGTGACAACTGCGAGACGATGCGCATGCCGGTGCGCCGCCGATCGCGCTTGCCGCCAATTGGTTGCAACTGTAACGGGCGAGCCCGAAGGAGACGCACCGCCATGCGCATCGGCTGCCCCAAGGAAATCAAGAACCACGAATACCGCGTCGGGCTGACCCCCGAGAGCGTGCGCGAACTGGTCGCGCACGGGCACGAGGTGTGGATCGAAACCGGCGCCGGCCTCGGGATCGGTGCGGACGATGGGCAGTACAAGCAGGCCGGCGCGGTGATCAAGGACGGGCCCGATCCGATCTTCGCCGAGTGCGAGATGGTCGTGAAGGTCAAGGAACCGCAAGCGGTCGAGCGCGCCAAGCTGCGCGAAGGCCAGGTGCTATACACCTACCTCCACCTCGCGCCCGATCCCGAGCAGACCGCCGACCTCGTGAAGTCGGGCGTCACCGGCATCGCCTACGAGACGGTGACCGGACCCGGCAATTCGCTGCCGCTGCTGAAGCCGATGAGCCAGGTCGCGGGCCGGATGAGCATTCAGGCCGGCGCCACCGCGCTGGAAAAGGCGCACGGCGGGCGCGGCGTGCTTCTGGGCGGCGTCCCGGGCGTGCTGCCGGGCAAGGTGATGGTGATCGGCGGCGGCGTGGTCGGCTTCAATGCCGCGCAGATGGCGGTCGGCCTCGGCGCCGACGTGACCATCCTCGACCGCGATCCCGAGGTGCTCGAGCGCCTCGGCAACCACTTCGAGAGCCGCGCCAAGACGCTGTTCTCGAGCCAGGCCAGCATCGAGCAGACCATCTGCGAGGTCGACCTGGTGATTGGCGCGGTGCTGATCCCGGGCGCCGCGGCGCCCAAGCTGGTTAGCCGCGACATGCTCAAGTGCATGAAGCCGGGCGCGGTGCTGGTCGACGTCGCGATCGACCAGGGCGGCTGCTTCGAAACCAGCCATGCAACCACCCACGCCGACCCGACCTACGTGGTAGATGGAATCGTGCATTACTGTGTCGCCAACATGCCGGGCGCGGTCGCCCGGACCAGCACCTACGCGCTCAACAACGTCACCCTGCCGCATGCGCTGCGCATGGCCGACCAGGGCTGGCGCGAGGCGCTGCGCGCCAATCCGCATCTCGCCGAAGGGCTCAACGTCCACGCCGGCAAAGTGACCTACCGTGCGGTCGCGGAAGAACTCGGCTATCCCTACGCCTCGGTCGCCGAGGTTCTGGCGGGAGCCTAGTCGGGTTTCCAGCCGATCTCGGCGAACTTGGCCGAGCGGGGCACGTCGGTGACCGCCTCGTTGACGGTCATCGTCTCGCCGGGCGCGAGGCGCGGCTTGGTGGGGGCGATTTCCCAGCTGTAGACGATGCGGTTGCGGGCATCGCGCAGCACGATCAAGATCGACGGGACCGAGCGGCTCTCGCGGCCGACGTTCTTGACCGTGCCGCTGGCGCCGAAGAACTCGGTGCCGTTGGGCAGGGTGCGGCGTTCCTGCTGGTCCTTCGGGAAATCGAGCACGAGGTCGGGCTGGCTGAGCGCGAAGGTCGGCCGGCTGATCGGCATCCAGTCGGGCAGGCCCCAATAGCTGACCGCCGCGATCGTTCCCAAAGCCAGCGCCGCGAACAGCGCCGCGGCGAAGGTCCACAGCTTGAGCAGGTTGCGCCGGGGCCGGAACGGCGGGGCGTAATCGAACTGCGAGACCTCCTCGCCGTAGTCCTGCGCTTCGGGCTCGGGCGCGGGCGAGGCTTCGACGACGGTGGGCGCGGGCGGCTCGTCCCACGCGGGCGGCTCGGTGAGCGTGTCGGCCGGGCGCTCGTCCACATACGCGGTCTGCGGCTCCTCGATCGGCGGAGCAACCTCGGCAACCGGCTCTTCGCTCGGCGGCGGCGCGGCGGGAGCTCGTGGCGCCGGTGCCTCGGCAGCGGCTTGAGCCGGCATGGCCTCGGCCAGATCGAGCACCGGCCCGTCCTGGAACCAGCTGTGGCGGCACTTGGCGCAGCGCACCGTCCGCCCTTCCGCGCCGATGGCGCTGTCCGGCACGACGTAACGGGTCGTGCAGGCGGGGCAGGCGATGATCATGGTAAAGAATCTGACGCAACGCGAGTCGCTGCACAAGAGTCAGGCCGGTGCATCGCCCCGGCAGACGGCTTTTTTCCACACTGAAGCCGGTCTATAGCCCTTAACGCCGATGATCGCCCCGCGCTTTTCCCCTTTTGTTTCGAGCGCTTCGCGGTGACCGGCGATCCCGGCGGGGTGGTCACGTTCGACAACGTGGGCCTGCGCTACGGCACCGATCGCGAGATTCTGAGCGACGTTTCGTTCACCCTGCATCCCGGCGGCTTCTATTTCCTCACCGGGGCGAGCGGCGCGGGCAAGACCTCGATGCTTAAACTGCTGTACCTCGCGCAGCGCCCATCGCGCGGGGCGATCCGCATGTTCGGGACCGATGTCATCACCCTGCCACGCGAGCGCCTGCCGGCGTTCCGGCGGCGGCTGGGCGTCGTGTTCCAGGACTTCCGCCTCGTCCCGCACCTGTCGGCATTCGACAACGTCGCCCTGCCGCTGCGGGTCTCGGGCGTGCGCGAGGCGGAATTGCGCAAGCCGGTGAGCGACATGCTCGACTGGGTCGGGTTGACGCACCGCGCCGAGGCGCGGCCGGCGACGCTGTCGGGCGGCGAGCAGCAACGCGTCGCCATCGCCCGCGCGGTGATCGGCCGGCCCGACATGCTGGTGGCGGATGAGCCGACGGGCAACGTCGACCCCGACATGGCGCTGAAGCTGCTGCGGCTGTTTGAGGCCTTGAACCGGCTCGGCACCACCGTGGTGGTCGCCACCCACGACGTGCACCTTTTACGCAAGGTGCCGGATTCGCTGATCATGCGGCTCGACAAGGGCCGCCTCAGCGATCCCACCGGTGCGCTGCGCTATCCGCCGCGGCGCGAACCGCGCATGCAGGCGCTGCCGTGAAGCGCCCGCCGGTCCCACCTGAAGGGCTTCGGCGCGCGGTGGCGCGCAGCCTCGTGCCGTTCGGCGGCGAGCGGGCGGCCGCGCTGGTCCCGCACGCGCGGCTGGCCGGGCCGATGCCGTGGGTGATCGCCATCATGGTCGCGCTGACGGTGATCGCGGGTGCGGGCGGCCTCGCGCTCAGCAACCTCGCCCGCAGCGCACAGAGCGAGCTGTCGGGCGCGGCGACGGTACAGATCGTCGAGCCACTGAGGACCGAACGCGACCGCCAGACCCGCGCCGCCGAAGGCGTGCTCGGCGAGCTGCCCGAAGTCGCGGGGCTGCGCGTAGTGCCCGAGAACGAACTCAACGCGTTGCTCGACCCGTGGCTCGGCGGATCGGGCGAGGAGGCGGTGCCGGTGCCGGCGCTGATCGACGTCGAGCTGCGCGGACCGGCCGACGGGGCGCGGCTGTCGGCGCTGCGGCAGGCCCTGCGGCCGGTCGCTCCGGCGGCGCGGGTCGATGCGCAATCCTCGTGGCTCGGGCCGGTGTTCTCGGCGATCTCCTCGCTGCAGTGGCTGGCGATCGCGCTGGTCGTGCTGCTGGCGCTGACCAGCGCGGCGGCGGTGTGGCTCGCGGCCCGCAGCGCGCTTGGCGGCAATCGTGGGACGATCGAAATCGTGCATTTGCTCGGCGGCACCGACGCGCAGATCGCGCGCATCTTCCAGCGCTCGGTAGCCTTCGATGCGGCGGCGGGGGGAACGGTCGGCTTGGGCTTGGGCATGATCGCGGTGCTGGTGCTGGGGCGCCAATTCGCCGCGCTCGGCTCGGGGATGGTCGCAGGCGGCGGACTCGGCCCGATCGACTGGATCCTGATCGCGGCGATCCCGCTGGTCGGCGTGGTCATCGCCATGCTCACCGCGCGGCTGACCGTCCTTAGTGCGCTGAGGAGGATGCTGTGATCAGCCGCCCCCTCGCGTTCCTGGCGATGCTCTACGCCTTCGGCTTCCTCTGGTTCGCGGCCGCGCTGCCGCAACCCGCCAAAGGCGGAAGGACCGACGCGATCGTCGTGCCGACCGGCGGCCCTGGCCGGATCGATCGCGGGCTCGCGCTGCTCGGCGCGCATCAGGCGCAGGCGATGCTGGTGACCGGGGTCGACCGCGAAGTGCGCCCCGGCGAGTTCGCCGCCGAGTATCGCGTGCCAGCGGCCATGATGGACTGCTGCGTCACGCTCGGTTTCGCCGCGGTCGACACCCGCAGCAACGCCGCCGAAACCGCCACGTGGATGGCCGAGCACCACTACCGCTCGCTGCGGCTGGTGACGACCGACTGGCACATGCGCCGCGCTGCGGGCGAGCTCGAGTCCGCGCTCCCCCGCGGCGTCGGCGTGATCCGCGACGCGGTGCCCTCGCGCCCACGGCTCGGCGTTCTGTTCCTCGAGTACAACAAGCTGCTCGCGAGCACCGTGGCGCGGCTCTTGCCCCAGAAGGCCTGACGATGAGCGTGCTGCGCAGCCTGCTGTTCTACCTCGTGTTCTACACGGGCTCCATCTTCTACACCTCGGGCTCGCTGCTGATCCTGCCGTTCAGCGCGCGCGCGTTCCGCAAGGTCGTGCGCGGTTGGGCGCAATTCCACCGCGCCTGCGCGCGCATGCTGCTCGGCATGCGGGTGCGGATCGAGGGCGATGTGCCGGCGGGCCCGGCCTTCTACGCGATCAAGCACGAGAGCTTCTTCGAAGCAATCGACGCGCCGGCGCAGTTCCGCAATCCGTCGGTGTTCGCCAAGGAAGAGCTGTTTTCGATTCCCCTGTGGGGCCCGTCCGCGCGCGCCTACGGCCTCGTGCCCGTCGCCCGCGACCAAGGCCCGAAGGCGCTGCGGACGATGATCGCGGCGGCGAAGGAGCTGGTCAGCATCGGCCGCCCGCTGGTGCTGTTTCCCGAGGGCACCCGCGTGCCGCATGATACGGCGCCCAAGTTGCAGTCGGGTTTCGCCGGCCTCTACAAGCTGCTCGGCCTGCCGGTGATCCCGGTCGCTGTGAACAGCGGGCCGCTCTACCACCGCCGGTGGAAAAAGTCTGGTGTCGTGACCTATCGCTTCGGCGAGCCGGTCCCGCCGGGCCTTCCGCGCGAGGAGGCCGAGGCGCGGGTGCACGCGGCGATCAACGCGCTCAATCGCTAGTTTTTGGCGCTAGCTGTCGTGATCCCCGCGGCCGAAGTCGGGCCGCGCGTCGTCCTGGCCCAGCTCGACGATCGAGCGGCGGATGTCGCGGGTGCGGGTGAACAGCGCGTGCAGCGCCTCGCCGTCGCCGTTGCGGATTGCGCGCTGCAACGCGGTCAGATCCTCGGTGAAACGGCCCAGCATCTCGAGTACGGCGTCGCGGTTGGTCAGGAACACGTCGCGCCACATGGTGGGGTCGCTCGCGGCGATGCGGGTGAAGTCGCGGAAGCCGCCGGCGGAATACTTGATCACCTCGCTGCGGGTCACGCCCTCGAGATCGCTGGCGGTACCGACGATGGTGTAGGCGATGAGGTGCGGGATATGGCTGGTCACCGCGAGCACCAGGTCGTGGTGGGCGGCGTCCATCGTCTCGACCTTGGCGCCGAGCGCTTCCCAAAGCGCCGACAGCTTGGCGAGCGCCGCCGGGTCGGTGCCCGGCGCGGGGGTGAGGATGCACCAGCGCTGGCGGAACAGGTGCGCGAAGCCCGCGTCCGGCCCGCTGCGCTCGGTGCCCGCGACGGGGTGCGCGGGAATGACGGTGGCGCCGGGCAGGACCTTGCGCAGCGCCTCGCCCACCGCCGCCTTCGAAGAACCGACGTCGCTGACGATCGCGCCCTCCGGCAGCGCGGCGGCGATCTCGCCCGCGGCCTGCTCCATCGCGCCGACCGGGACGCAGAAGATTACCAGCTCGGCATCGGCGACCGCCTCGGCGGCGGTCGCGCACACGCGATCGACCAGGCCCCGCACACCGGCGCGGCGGCGCACGTCGGGATCGGCGTCATAGCCTGTCGTGCTGCAGCCCGGCACGCTCTCGGCGATCGCGAGCCCGGTCGACCCGCCGAGCAGGCCGAGCCCGATGATGGCGACGCGGGTGAAGCTCACGCGGCGGCCTCCGCCGCCTGGGCGATGGCCGCCGCGACGCGGTCCATGTCCTGCGGCAGGCCGATGGTGATGCGCAGCGCGTGCCCGAGACCTTGCCCCGGCAGGTGGCGCACCGCGTAGCCCGCGGCGCCGATCGCCTCCATCGCTGCCTCGGCCGACAGCGCGCCGTCAAATGTCACGAGCACGAAGTTGCCCTGGCTCGGCACCGCGCGGATGCCGCGGTTGCCGAGCGCCTCGATCGCGGCGCTGAAGCGCGCGCGCTCGGCGGCGTTCTCACGCCGGCTGCGTTCCACCCACGCGTCGTCGGCGAGGGTCGCGAGCGCCATCGCCTGGCCGTGATTGGTGACGTTGAAGGGCCCGCGAATTCGATTGAGCTCGCCGATCAACTCCGGCGCCCCGGTCGCCCACCCGATCCGCTCGCCGGCGAGGCCGTGGATCTTGGAGAACGTGCGCGTGACCAGCACGTTGTCGTATGCGGCGGCGAGCGCGAGTCCGCGGTCGTCGTTCTCAGGCGCGAGGTATTCCGCGTAAGCCTGGTCGAGCACGAACAGCACGTTGCGCGGCAGCCCGGCGTGAAGCCGCGCGACTTCGCTCGCCGACAAGAAGGTGCCGGTGGGATTATTCGGATTGGCGAGGAACACCACCCGCGTCCGCTCGGTCACCGCGCCAAGCAGCGCATCGACATCGCAGCCATAGTCCACATCGGCGGATTCGACCGGGGTGGCGCCGCAGCGGCGGGTTGCGATCTCGTACACGGCGAAGCTGTACCGGGGGAACAGCACCTCATCGCCCGGACCGGCGAAGGCCTGAACGGTCAGAGCGAGCAGCTCGTCCGATCCGGTCCCGCACACGATCCGCGCCAGGTCAATGCCGTGCTTCCGGCCCAGCGCCTGGCGCAGCGCGGTCGAGTCGGGATCGGGGTAGCGGTTTGCCGGCGCGGCCTCGGCAGCCGCCGCCAGCGCCGCCGGAGAGGTGCCGAGCGGATTCTCGTTGGCCGACAGCTTGACCAGCGGCGCACCGCTCGCAGCCTTGGCCTTGCCGGGCGAATAGGCATGGATCGCCTCAATCCAGGGTTTGGGCGTGGGGCGGCCGGTCGTCATGGGCGGGCGCATAGCGGCTTCCCTTCCGCGTGCACAGCGCCGACTCGATTGACAGTGGCCGCGAGGGGAATACGACGTAAATTCGCGTAACGCGGGGGGCGGCCTATGCCGATTTTCATGGACATCCACACGGTCGCCGGGGCCAGTCCCGACGCGCTGCGCGCCGCGCACGAGGCGGATCTCGCCGTGCAGGACCAGCATCATGTCAATTATCTGAAATATTGGCACAATGAAGATGCTGGCAAGGTCTTCTGCCTGTTCGACGCGCCCAGCGCCGAAGCCGGCGCCGCGGTCCATGCCGAAGCCCACGGGCTGATGGCCGAGAAGATCATCGAGATCGATCCCGAGATGGTCGATGGGTTCATGGGGGAAGCACCCTTCGATTCCGCAGGCTCGGTGCGCCTGCCGGACGATCGCTCGACCCGCGACGGCGGCGTGCGCAGCATCCTGTTCACCGACCTGGTCGATTCGACCGCGATGACGCAGGAAATGGGTGACGATGCGGCCATGGAGGTGATTAGCGCGCACGACACGATCGTCCGCGCGGCACTTGCCGAGTTCAGCGGGCGCGAGGTGAAGCATCTCGGCGACGGCATCATGGCCTCGTTCGTGTCGGCGGTCTGCGCGGTGCGTTGCGCCTGCCGCATCCAGGGCGAATTCGACCGCCGCCAGGCCGAGCGGCCCGAGCAAGCTTTTCAGGTGCGCATCGGCGGCGCCGCCGGCGAGCCGGTGGAGCAGGGCAACGACCTGTTCGGATCGACCGTCCAGCTTGCCGCGCGCCTGTGCGCCAACGCCGCCGCCGGGCAGGTGGTGGTGTCCAATGGACTCGCCGACCTCTGTATGGGCAAGGGCATCCAGTTCGACGACCTCGGCGGGCTCGAGCTCAAGGGCTTTGCCGCTCCCGTCGCGGCGCGCGCGGTCCGCATCCTCTGCTGACTGGCGGGCGGTAGCGCGGCGCGCGCGATTGACAGTCCCCGCGCCCTCGCCCACCTCGCCGCCCGATGGCCCCCGCCGCTTCGCCTTCTCCCAGCCTCGTGCTACCTGCGCCGCTGCCGCTCGACAGCGGGCAGGCGCTCAGCGGTGTCGAGGTTGCCTACGAGACCTACGGCGCGCTTTCGCCAGCCAGGGACAACGCCATCCTGCTGTGCCACGCGCTGACCGGCGATCAGCATGTCGCCAGCGCCCACCCGCTGACCGGCAAGCCCGGCTGGTGGGAACGGATGGTCGGCCCCGGCAAGCCGATCGACACCAGCCGCTTCCACGTCATCTGCGCCAACGTCATCGGCGGCTGCATGGGCTCGACCGGGCCGGCGAGCACCGCGCCGGACGGCAAGCCTTATGCGATGCGCTTCCCGGTCATCACCATCCGCGACATGGTCCGCGCGCAGGTCGCCCTGCTCGAAGGCTTGGGTATCGACCGCCTGCACGCGGTGGTCGGCGGGTCGATGGGCGGGATGCAGGCATTGAGCCTCGCCGCCAACTTTCCCGAGCGCGCGGCGCGGGTGCTGGCGATCGCCACCACCGCACGCCACTCGGCGCAGAACATCGCCTTCCACGAGGTGGGCCGGCAGGCGGTGATGGCCGATCCCGAATGGCAGGGCGGCGATTACTACGGATCGGGCCGCGCGCCGGACAAGGGTCTGTCGGTGGCGCGGATGGCGGCGCACATCACGTATCTGTCGGAGAACGGGCTGACCGAGAAATTCGGCCGCAACCTGCAGGACCGGGAGGCCAAGACCTTCGGGTTCGATGCCGATTTCCAAGTCGAGAGCTACCTGCGCTACCAGGGCAGCGGCTTCACCCAGCGGTTCGACGCTAACAGCTACCTCTACATCACCCGCGCGATGGACTACTTCGACATTGCGGAAGAGCACGGCGGCAAGCTGGCCGACGCGTTCGCGGGGACCGCGGCGCGGTTCTGCCTGGTCAGCTTCGACAGCGACTGGCTCTATCCCACCGCCGAAAGCCGCCACGTCGTCCACGCGCTCAACGCGGCGGGCGCGGCGGTGAGCTTCGTCGAGCTTTCCGCGCCGTTCGGCCACGACAGCTTTCTGCTCGACGTCCCCGCGCTCGACCGGGTGGTGACGGGGTTCCTCGCGTGAGCGACCTGCGTCCCGATCTCGCGGTAATCGCGCGCAACGTCCGGCCCAGGACCCGGGTGCTCGACATCGGTTGCGGCGACGGTGCGCTGATGGCGGCGCTGCAGTCCGAACGCGACTGCGACGCGCGCGGGATGGAGGTCGACCCCGCGCTGGTCGAACGCTGTGTCGCGCGTGGTCTGAGCGTGGTGCAGGGCGACGCCGACCGCGACCTTGCCGACTATCCCGACAAGGCGTTCGACTACGCCATCCTGTCGCAGACGCTGCAGACGGCTGCGCGACCCGACCGCATGCTCGACGAGCTTCTGCGCGTGGGCCGGCAGGCGTTCGTATCGTTCCCCAACTTCGCGCATTGGCGCACCCGCGCCGCGTTGGCGTTCAAGGGGCGTATGCCGGTGACGCGGCACCTGCCGGTGAGCTGGTACGAGACCGAGAACATCCACCACGTCACCGTCGCCGATTTCCGCGAGCTAATCGCCGCCAAGGGCGTGCGGTGCGAGCGCGCGTGGTACTTCGCTGGCGAACGCTCGCTGTCGCAGCCTTTCGCCAACATCCGCGCCGAATACGCGCTGTTTGAGTTGACCCGATGACCGTTACGCGTTTTGCCCCATCGCCCACCGGGCACCTCCACGTCGGCAATATCCGCACCGCGCTCCACAACTGGCTGCTGGCGCGCAAGCGCGGCGGCACCTTCCTCCTGCGCATCGACGACACCGATGCCGAGCGCAGCCGGGAGGAATACGTCGAGGCGATCCGCGCCGATCTCGGCTGGCTCGGCCTCGATATCGATGGCGAGGAACGCCAGTCCGCGCGCAATGCTCTGTACGAGGACGCGTTCGGTCGCCTGCGCGATGCGGGACGGGTGTATCGTTGCTACGAGACCGCACAGGAACTCGACCTCAAGCGCAAGGTGCTGCTGGGTCGCGGCTTGCCGCCGATCTACGACCGCGCCGCGCTGACGCTGACCGAGGCGGACCACGCGCGCTTTGCCGCCGAGGGAGTGGCGCCGCACTGGCGCTTCAAGATCGACCACGGCGAGCCGATCGAATGGCAGGATGGCATCCGCGGCCGCCAGCATTTCGACCCCGCGCAGCTCAGCGATCCGGTGGTGCGCCGCGCCGACGGGTCGTGGCTCTACATGCTGCCGAGCGCGATCGACGATATCGACATGGGCGTGACCGACGTACTGCGCGGCGAGGATCACGTCAGCAATACCGCCGCGCAAATTCAAATGTTTACCGCGCTTTTTGCTGCAGGCTTCGGCGCAGCAAGAACGGTGCCGAATTTCGCGCACGAGGCGCTACTGGTGGGGCGCGAGGGCAAGCTGTCGAAGCGGCTGGGCTCACTGTCGGTCGGCGCGCTGCGCGACGCGGGGATCGAGCCGCAGGCGCTGGTGGCACTGCTCGCACGGCTGGGCACGTCGCTACCGGTCGAGCCGAGCGCGGACCGCGCGCTGATCGTGGATACCTTCGATCTCGCAACGTTCGGGCGTGCTCCGGCCCGGTTCGACGAGGAGGAACTCGAGCGGCTCAACCACGCGATCGTGCACCAACTTAGCTTTGGCGATGTCGCCGACCGGCTACCGGCGGGAATGGACGAGGCGGCATGGCTGGCGATCCGGCCGAACCTCGAGAAGGTCAGCGACGCCGCGGACTGGTGGCAGGTGGTGAAAGGCCCGATCGCGGCGCCCTCGCTGGCGGACGAGGACCGTGCCTTTATCGCCCAGGCGGCGGAAGCGCTGCGGTGGGGCGATGATCCTTGGTCCGCGCTCACCAACACTCTGAAGGAAGTGACCGGCCGCAAGGGCAAAGCGCTGTTCATGCCGTTGCGCCAGGCGCTGACCGGTCGCGATCATGGCCCGGACATGCACGCGCTGCTGCCGCTGATCGGTGAGAGCGAAGCGCGCGCGCGGCTTCAGGCGGCGGCCGGCTGATCTGCGGTCGCGGCGAGGATCTGCGCGGCGACTTCCTCCGGCGAACCGACCACCAGCAGCGGCTGGCCGCCGACGATGCCGACCTTGGTCTGTCCGTTCTCGTCCTCGCGCAGCCAAGCAACGTTCGACGCCACCACCAGGTAATTGCCGCCGCGCGACTTGAGCGGAATGAACTTCATGGGCCGATCGCTCCTTGCCGCAAGGGATAGCGCCCGAGGGTCTCGGTTTGGTTAACGCGGCGCGGCGTGAGGCGTCACGGCTGGTGACTGGCGAGCTCGTCACCGGCCAGCGTGACCACGTGCAGCAGGTTCGTGCTGCCTGGAGTTCCGAACGGCACACCGGCGAGCGCGATCAGCTTGCTGCCGGCCTCGCCGAAGCCGTGGCGCAGCGCCATGCGCTTGCCCTTGGCGATCATCTCTTCGAAGCTGCCGATGTCCTTGGTCGTCACCGGATGCGCGCCCCACAGCAGCGCGGTGCGCCGCGCGGTGCGGGTCGAGGGGGTGAGCACCATCACCGGCACGCTCGGCCGCTCGCGCGCCACCCGGCGGGCGGTGCTGCCCGATCCAGTGAACACGACGATCGCGCTGATCGCGACCGTGTCGGCGATGGTCATGCAGGCGTGGCTCAGCGCATCGGCGGTGGTGCGGTCGGGCGGGGTTTCGAGGAAGCGCACGCGGGCGAGATAGCCCTCGTCGCGCTCGACCTGGGTGGCGATGCGGTCCATGATCGCGACCGCTTCTTCGGGCCATTGGCCGGCGGCGGTCTCGGCCGACAGCATCACCGCATCGGCGCCGTCGTAGACCGCGTTGGCGACGTCGGAGACCTCGGCGCGAGTCGGTGTCGGGCTCTCGATCATCGATTCGAGCATCTGCGTCGCGACGACCACCGGCTTGCCCGCGGTGCGCGCGGCATTGACGATGCGCTTCTGCAGCGGCGGCACTTCTTCGGGATCGAGCTCGACCCCGAGATCGCCGCGCGCGACCATGATGCCGTCGGATTGCTCGATGATCTCGTCGAGCCGGCGCACGGCGCTCGGCTTCTCGATCTTGGCGCACAAAGCGCCGTGACCGCCCATCAGCCGGCGCGCTTCGGCGAGGTCCTCGGGCCGCTGCACGAACGACAGGCCGATCCAGTCGACCCCCTGGCCGATCGCAAAGGCAAGATCGCGGCGGTCCTTGTCGGTCAGGGCGGGGATCGGCACCTCGGCATCGGGCACGTTGACGCCCTTGCGGTCGGATATGACGCCGCCGACTTCCGCCGAGCACAGCACGCTGTCGGGCTCGGCCTTGATCACCTTCAGCCGAATCTTGCCGTCGTTGATCAGCAGCCGCTGACCCTTGTGCAGTACCGCGAAGATCTCCGGGTGCGGCAGCTCGACCCGGGTCTCGTCGCCCGGCTCGGGATTGCGGTCGAGCGTGAAGTGGCCCGAGTGGCGGATCACCGCCTGCCCGCCCTTGAAGGTGCCGACGCGCAGCTTGGGCCCCTGCAGGTCGGCGAGGATGGCGATCGGGCGGCCGGTCTGCTTTTCCAGATCGCGCACCGCCTTGATCGTCGCCGCGTGATCGGCGTGCTCTCCGTGGCTCATGTTGACGCGGAAGGCGTCGGCGCCGGCGCGCAGCAGCTTGGCGAGCATCTTGGGCGAGCGGCTGGCCGGGCCGACCGTTGCCAGGACCTTGACCTTACGGCTGCGCGGTTCGAGCGTCTGCATGGAGCGCCGCCTAGGCAGCGGCAAAAGCCAAGACAAGGACTGATATGACCGCGACCGATCCGCTCGACCGACTCGACGACGCGCAGGCCGCCGCCGCCTTCCGGCAGCTGGTGCGCCACCTCAGGCACCGCAGTGACGCGCAGAACATCGACCTGATGGGGCTGGCGGGGTTCTGCCGAAATTGTCTCGCCGACTGGATCGGCGAGGCGGGCTACCCGGGCGACAAGGCCGCGGCGCGCGAGCTCGTCCACGGCATGCCGGCGGCGGCATGGAAGGCGAGGCACCAGACCGAGGCGACACCCGAACAGCTGGCGCGGATGGAGGCGAGCCTCAAGCGCAACGCGGCGGAATAGTTTTCCACCCGGCCTTCAAACGCTCCGGCGGGCTGGCTATCGAGCCGCCAACCGATTCTCACATCTCACCGGAGCTCACTTGAAATGGCCGACGCCACCGACGACCGCCTGCGCCTGCTGA
>JAEWKG010000218.1 GCA_023386135.1 Pseudomonadota bacterium
ACCTATACGCGCCGGTCGATCTGGGCATCGGCAAGTGCCGCCTGTCGGTCGCCGAGCCCGCCGCCGGGGCCGCTTCGATCGACGGCGCGAGCCACATCCGCGTCGCCACCAAGTATCCCGCCCTCACCCGCCGTCACTTCGAGGCGCGCGGGGTGCAGGCGGAATGCGTCAAATTGAACGGCGCGATGGAGATCGCCCCGGCGCTCGGGCTGGCCGGCCGGATCGTCGACCTGGTCGAGAGCGGCCGCACGCTGGTCGACAACGGCCTCGTCGAGACCGCGACGATCATGGAGGTGACCGCGCGCCTGATCGTCAACCGCGCGGCGCTCAAGACCGACCCGCGCGTGGCGGCACTGGTCGAGCGGTTCCGGGAGCTGGCCGCGTGAAGCTGCTGCGCACCACCGACAAGGGCTTCGACGCCGCCTTCCGCCGGATCGTCGAGGACCGGCGCGAGAGCGAGGGCGACGTCGCCACCGATGTCACCGCGATCATCGCCCGCGTGCGCGCCAAGGGCGATGCGGCGCTGTCCGAGTACACCCAGCGCTTCGACGATCACCAGCTGACCGAAGAGGGCGACTGGCGCATCACCGCTGCCGAATGCCGCTCGGCATTCGATGAGCTTGACCCGGTGCTGCGCGACGCGCTGACCCTCGCCGCCGACCGCATCCGCGTGTTTCATGAGAAGCAACGACCGCTGGACAGCGATGACACGGATGAGGCCGGGGTCCGCCTGGGCGCGCGCTGGCGGCCGGTCGACGCGGCGGGGCTCTATGTCCCAGGCGGGCGCGCTGCCTATCCCTCGTCGCTGCTGATGAACGCGATTCCGGCCAAGGTCGCGGGGGTCGAGCGGCTGGTCGTGGTCACCCCCACTCCCGGCGGCAGGACTAACCCGCTGGTGCTTGCCGCCGCGCACATCGCGGGGGTGGACGAGATCTGGCGCGTCGGCGGGGCGCAGGCGATCGCCGCGCTCGCCTACGGCACCGAGCGGATTGCGCGGGTCGACGTGGTCACCGGCCCCGGCAACGCGTGGGTCGCGGAGGCCAAGCGCCAGCTCTACGGCGTGGTCGGGATCGACATGGTCGCCGGGCCGAGCGAGATCCTGGTCATCGCGGACGCCAAGAACGATCCCGACTGGATCGCCGCCGACCTCCTGAGCCAGGCCGAGCACGATCCCGATGCGCAGTCGATCCTGATCACCGACGACGAGGATTTCGCCGACCAGGTCGCCGACCGGATTGACGTTCAGTGCGCGATGCTCTCCACCCGCCGCATCGCGCAGAAGAGCTGGGACGATCACGGCGTGATCGTGGTAGTCGAACGGCTCGACCAGGCGATCCCCCTCGCCAACCAGCTCGCGGCCGAGCATGTCGAGCTTGCGGTCGATGACCCCGCGCCTTTCCTCGACGGCATTCGACACGCAGGCAGCGTGTTCATGGGCCGGATGGCGCCCGAGGCGGTCGGCGATTACGTCGCCGGGCCCAACCACGTCCTTCCCACCGGGCGCCGCGCGCGCTTTTCCAGCGGGTTGTCGGTGCTCGACTTCATGAAGCGCACCAGCTTCATCGAGCTCGATGACACCGCCTTCGCCACCATCGGCCCCCCCGCCGCCGCGCTCGCGCATGCCGAGGGGCTACCGGCGCACGCCAATTCGATCGAGGTTCGCCTGAAATGACCGCTTCGCCCCGCTCCCAGGCCCGCTCGGCCGCCCGCCTCGCCGCGGTCCAGGCGCTTTACCAGCACCAGCTCGAGAACACGCCGACCGCGCGCCTGCTCGATGAATTCCACCAGCACCGCCTCGGCATGACCGACGACGAGGAGGAGACCGAGTTCGCCGACGCCGAGGTCGATTTCTTCGACGACCTCGTGAAAGGCGCCCTCGCCCGCCGCGAGGAGATCGACGAGCTGCTGACGAGCAAGCTGGCCGAAGGCTGGACGCTGCGCCGCCTCGACAAGACCATGCTGCAGATCCTGCGCGCCGGCGCCTACGAACTCCTCGCCCGCCCCGACGTACCTGTCGCCGCCGCGATCAGCGAATGGGTCGACGTCGCCAAGGCCTTCTTCGACGACCGCGAGGCGAAGTTCGTCAACGGCGTGCTCGACGCGGTGGCGAAGAGCGTCCGCTGACCGGCGAACGCGCCTTTATCGACTTACTGCGCGGACTGGCGACCGACCCCGCCGCCCGCAACCTGGTCGATGACGCCGCTGTGCTCGAAGTGGGCGGCGAGGCGCTGGTCCTGACGCATGACATGATGGTCGAGGGCGTCCACTGGCTCCCCGGCCAGGACATGGCCGATGTCGCGTGGAAGCTGGTGGCGGTGAACCTGTCCGATCTCGCTGCGAAGGGTGCTCGGCCGCTCGGCGTGCTGTTCGGCTACATGTTCGGCGACCAGATCGAGCGCTTCATTGACGGCTTACGCGAGGCCCTCGCGGCTTTCGATGTCCCGCTGCTGGGCGGCGACACCGTCTCCGGCGGCCCGCCCCAATCGCTGGGCCTGACCGCGATCGGCCAGGCTACGCACCGTCCCGTCCCCTCCCGCTCGGGCGCCAAACCGGGCGATACGCTATGGATCACCGGCCCCGTCGGCGCCGCGATGATCGGGTTCGAGGCATTGCGCGACAACATCAGCGCCGACAGCGAAGCCTACCGCCGCCCGCGCCCGCTGCTCGCCGAAGGGTGCGCGCTCGCGCCACACGTCACAGCGATGATGGACCTATCGGACGGCGTGCTGCTCGATGCCTCGCGGCTGGCCGAAGCGAGCGCAGTAACGATCGATTTCGCCACTGCATCGGTGCCGATCGCTGCTCCCGAAAGCCGCCGTGCCGACGCCTTGCGCTGGGGAGACGACTACCAGCTTCTCTTCACTCTCCCCGACGGTCAGCAGCCGCCCGTTGCAGCCCATCGCATCGGCGCGGTCCTCCCGCTCGGCAGCGCACCGCTCCTCCTCAACGGCGCCCCGCCCGCGCCCACCGACACCCTCGGCTACCAGCACTAGCGCCTACCCCGGTAAAACCGCGCGTTTCGCTCTTGCGGATGCGAGTCGCTTGCCTATACCTCGGCGCCTCATTGCCGCTCGGGAGAGGCGGCGCAATCCACGCAGAGACAAGAAGAGGGGACTTACGTGGACCTTGTCATGATAGCGATAATTCTCGGGCTGCTGGCCGTGGTGTACGGGTTCGTCACCAGCCGCCAGGTGCTCGGCTCGGACGCCGGCAGCGCGCGGATGCAGGAGATCGCCGCGGCGATCCAGGAAGGCGCGCAGGCCTACCTGCGGCGCCAGTACACCACCATCGCCATCGTCGGTGTGGTGGTTGCCATTCTTGTGGCGGTGTTCCTCGGCACCGTTTCGGCGGTCGGCTTCGTCATCGGCGCGGTGCTGTCGGGCGTTGCCGGCTTCATCGGGATGAACATCTCGGTCCGCTCGAACGTGCGCACCGCGCAGGCCGCTTCGCAGGGTCTGCAGCAGGGCCTCACGCTGGCGTTTCGCGCCGGCGCGATCACCGGCATGCTGGTCGCGGGCCTCGCGCTCCTCGGCATCTCGGTGTTCTACTGGTACCTCGTCGGGCCCGGCGGCTACACCGTCGGCGGTGAGGACCGCACCGTGGTCCAGGCGCTCACCGCGCTCGCCTTCGGCGCCTCACTGATCTCAATCTTCGCGCGTCTCGGCGGCGGTATCTTCACCAAGGCCGCCGACGTCGGCGCCGACCTCGTCGGCAAGGTCGAGGCCGGCATCCCCGAAGACGATCCGCGCAACCCCGCGGTGATCGCCGACAACGTGGGCGACAACGTCGGTGACTGCGCCGGCATGGCCGCCGACCTGTTCGAAACCTACGTCGTCACCGTCGGCGCCACGATGGTGCTTACCGCCCTCCTCCTCAGCGGTTCGCCCCTGCTGATGGGCCTGATGACCCTGCCGCTGCTGATCGGCGGCGCGTGCATCGTCACCTCGATCATCGGCACCTACTTCGTCCGCCTCGGCAACTCGAAGAACGTCATGGGCGCGATGTACAAGGGCTTCCTCGTCTCGGCGGTGCTGGCCGTTCCGGCGATCTGGTTCGCCACCGCGACGGTGCTCGGCGGCAACATCGACACGCAGGTCGCGACCCTCGCGGGCGGCGACAGCTACACCGGCATGGACCTGTTCTGGTGCGCGCTGCTGGGCCTCGTCATCACCGGCCTGATCATCTGGATCACCGAGTACTACACCGGTACCGGCTTCCGCCCGGTCCGCTCGATCGCTAAGGCGTCGGAAACCGGCCACGGCACCAACGTGATCCAGGGCCTCGCGATCAGCATGGAAGCGACTGCACTGCCGACGCTGGTGATCGTCGCGGGGATCATCATCGCGTTCCAGCTCGCTGGGCTGATGGGGATCGCCTACGCCGCCACCGCGATGCTGGCTCTGGCCGGCATGGTCGTTGCGCTCGACGCCTACGGACCCGTCACCGACAACGCCGGCGGCATCGCCGAGATGGCGGGCCTCGATGACAGCGTGCGCGAGAAGACCGACCTGCTCGACGCGGTGGGCAACACCACCAAGGCGGTGACCAAGGGCTATGCGATCGGTTCGGCGGGCCTCGGCGCGCTGGTGCTGTTCGCGGCCTTCACCACCGACTTGCGCGAGTTCTTCCCGAACCTGACGGTCAACTTCAGCCTGGAAAACCCATACGTCATCGTCGGGCTGCTGCTCGGTGCACTGCTCCCGTACCTGTTCGGGTCGATGGGCATGACCGCGGTCGGCCGCGCGGCCGGCGACGTGGTGATCGACGTGCGCGCCCAGTTGAAGAACGACCCGGGGATCATTGCCGGCACCTCGAAGCCGAACTACGCCAAGACCGTCGACCTCGTGACAAAGGCGGCGATCAAGGAAATGATCATCCCCTCGCTGCTGCCGGTGCTCGCGCCGATCGTAGTGTACTTCGTGATCACCGCGGTGGCGGGCCAGGCCAACGGCTTCGCCGCGCTGGGCGCGCTGCTCCTCGGCGTAATCGTCGGCGGGCTGTTCGTGGCGCTGTCGATGACCGCCGGCGGCGGCGCGTGGGACAACGCGAAGAAGTACATCGAGGACGGCCATCACGGCGGCAAGGGCTCCGAAGCCCACAAGGCCGCGGTGACCGGCGACACGGTCGGCGATCCCTACAAGGATACCGCTGGCCCGGCCGTGAACCCGATGATCAAGATCACCAACATCGTGGCGCTGCTGCTGCTCGCAGCGCTCGCGGCGGGTGGTGCAGCCGGCTAACCGGTACGCCCGTTAAGGGTGACCAGGAACCCCGCCCCGTTTCGATACGGGGCGGGGTTTTTGTTGCGCGCGTTAACGCTCCTTCCAAGGTGATCGGTTACCCGCGCGGGGGTGGAGCAACCGATCGGCCTTGCGACGACGATCAGCAATGTGCGCACCGCGTTCGCGGTAGTGCCGTGGCGCGACTTCGCGGACCGCGCAGGGTGGGACGCGCTTGCTAAGAACGCCGCCGAGCCCAACCCGTTCATGGAGCGGTGGTGCCTCGAAGCCGGATTCGCGGCGTTCGATGGCGACGATGAAGCTTCGCTCGCCACGCTGAGCCTTGACGGCGCGCTCGCTGGGGTCCTCCCGCTGCTGCGCCGCTGGAGTTACGAGGGCTACCCCTTCCCGCACCTCGGTACCTGGCTCCACGCCAACGCCTTCTGCGGCGCGCCGCTGGTCGCTGCGGGGCACGAACATGCCTTCTGGCGCGAACTGCTGCACTGGGCCGACGCCCACGCCGGGCGCGCGCTGTTCTTCCATCTTGAGGGCCTGCCGGTCGAAGGCCCGCTCTACGCCGCGCTGCGTGACGTGTGCGCGGTCGAGCGTCGCGCCGCGGGAGTGGTGCACCGTCTCGACCGCGCGCTGCTGGCCTCCGACCTGTCCTCGCAGGCGTACTTCGACGCCTCGATGAGCGGCAAGAAGCGCAAGGAATTGCGCCGCCAGCACACCCGCCTTGCCGAACAGGGCGAGTTGGCATTCGAGCGATCTACCGGCGACACCGGTCTTTCCAATTGGACCGAGAACTTCCTCGCCCTCGAACGCGCCGGCTGGAAGGGCCGCGAGGGCTCCGCGCTCGCCTGCGAGCCGGCGAAGGCGGCGTTCTTCCGCGAGGCGCTGGCCGGGGCCGCCGCGCAAGGCCGGCTCGAACGCCTCGCCATCACCCTCGACGGTGCACCGATCGCGATGCTGGCGAACTTCCTCACCCCACCCGGCGTCTACAGCTTCAAGACGACCTACGACGAGCGCTATGCCCGCTTCTCCCCCGGCGTTCTGCTCCAGCGCGAAAACCTCGACCTGCTCGCGCGCGAAGATATCGCCTGGGCCGATAGCTGTGCGGCCGCCGACCACCCGATGATCGAACGCATCTGGCGCGACAAGCGCACAATCGCCCGCGTCAGCATCGCCATCGGCGGCCCGCTACGCCGCGCCGCCGCCGCCGCTCTGTTCCGCGCCGAGACGCGCACGCCCAGCCGAGGACTGTAACCGATGGACGCCCGCACCGGCTTCACCGCGCTTGACCACACCGTGTTCGACGCCGAGGCACGCGCCGCGTTCGCCGCCGCCTATCCCGAAACGCCCGGCGTGATCCGCCACCAGCTGGCCAACCACCCGTTGCTCGATCTCGACGCGCTGGCCGCGCTTGCCGGCCGGCTGCCCGATGCCTCGATCGAGTACAATCGCGGCAACCTGCCGCTGGGCGTGGACGGCAAGCCCGCACCGACCGGCATCGGGATCGAGGACACCATCCGCCACATCGCCACCAGCAATAGTTGGGCGGTGCTCAAGAACATCGAGCAGCACCCCGCCTACGAAGCGCTGCTGCTGGCGCTGCTCGGCGAGCTCAAACCGCAGATCGAGAAGAAGACCGGCGCTATGCTGCGGCCGCAGGGGTTCGTGTTCATCTCCAGCCCCGACGCGGTGACGCCCTACCACTTCGATCCCGAGCACAACATCCTGCTCCAACTGGTCGGCAGCAAGGTGATGGCCCAGTTCCCCGCCGGCGACGCCGCCTTCGCGCCCGATGCCACCCACGAGAGCTACCATTCGGGCGGCCCGCGCGAACTGGTCTGGAGTGACGGGCTGGCAAGCGGCGGACGCGAATTTCCACTCGGCCCCGGCGAGGCGGTGATGGTCCCCGTGATGGCCCCCCACCATGTCCGCAACGGTCCCACGAGCTCGATCTCGCTGTCGATCACCTGGCGCAGCGAATGGTCGTTCGAGGAGGCCGACGCGCGCTGCTGGAACGGCCTCCTGCGCAAGGCCGGCTTCGCCCCGCGCGCGCCGCACCGCTGGCCGCGCCGCAACCGCGCCAAGGCGCTGGCCTTCCGCGCCTGGCGACGGGTGTTCGGCGCGCGTTGACGCACCCGTAAAGCTGCCGCAATGGCAGCGGCATGACCGACACGCCGAATGACCAGCAGCTGGTCGCCGATCTCCTCGCGCTGCTCGACCCCAAGCCGCTGGGCGACGACCGCTTCGAAGGCCCCCGCAAGAAGGGCGGCGTCGGCCGCGTATTCGGCGGGCAGGTGATCGCCCAGGCGCTGATCGCGGCCGAGCGCACCGTCGATCCGGACCGCGCGGCGCACTCGCTCCATGCGTACTTCCTGCGCGGCGGGAGCGAGGATCACCCGATCCAGCTCGCCGTCGACCGTCAGCTCGACGGCGGCAGCTTTTCCAACCGTCGCGTGGTCGCGAGCCAGCCTGATGCGGATGGCGCCATGCAGCCGATTCTCAACCTCGCGGCCAGCTTCCAGAAGCACCAGCCTGGCCTTGAGCACGAGCGGATCGAGGTGCCGCAAGTGCCCTCGCCCGACGAACTCGAGAGCGACGAGGTGCTGCGCCTGCAGGTCGCCGAGAAGATGCCCGAGCGCGCCCGCCGCCTGTTCACCGAGCCGCGCCCGATCGAGATCAAGGCCGCGACCGGGCGCCATTGGCTGACCGAGGGCCCGCAGGAGCCGGTGCAGAACTCGTGGTTCCGCGCCCGCGCGCCGCTGCCCGACGATCCGGTGATCCACCGCGCGGTGCTTGCCTACTTGAGCGACATGCAGCTCCTCGGCACCAGCATCATGCCGCACGGCCTGTCGTGGATGCGCGGTGAGGTGAAGAGCGCCAGCCTCGACCACGCGATCTGGTTCCACGCCCCGTTCCGCGCCGACGAATGGCTGCTCTACCATTGCGAGAGTCCGTGGTCGGGCGGCAGCCGCGGGTTCAACACCGGGCAGATCTTCCAACACGGCCGGCTCGTCGCCAGCGTCGCGCAGGAAGGGATGATCCGGCGAATGGAGCCGCGCGCGCGTCAAACCGGGGCGTGAAACTAACCCGGTCTTAACCCCGATCCGCGATTCTTGCGGCCCTCAAGGCCACGAAGGAATCGCCGGTGACGTTTGCAGCCCGTTTCGACAATGACGCCGCCGAGCGCCGCGACGATGGCCGTCGCACGCTGCTGCTCGGGGTGACCGGCCAGTTCGCGCGCGGGCCCGGCGCGGTGACGGTCCACAACATCTCCGCCACCGGACTGCTCATCGAAACCGAAGCGTCGCTTGCCGAGGGCGACACCTTCGCGGTCGACCTGCCCGAAGCCGGCGAGCAAAGCGCCGAGATCGTGTGGGCCGACGCGCCGATGTTCGGCTGCCGCTTTGCCGAGCCGCTCGGAGCCGCCGCACTGGCCGCAGCTCAGTTGCGCAGCGACCCGCCCGAGGCGCTTCAGGACGCGGGCGACGATTTCGGCGCGCGCCTCCACCGCCTGCGCCGCGAGCGCGGCCTGTCGCTCGGCGAAATCGCCGCGCGCCTGGGAGTCAGCAAGCCGACCGTGTGGGCATGGGAGCACGGCAAGTCGCGCCCCGTCGAACGCCGCCTTGCCGCGCTGGCCGACGCGCTCGGGGTCACCCCCGGCGGCCTCGAACCGGCCCCTTCTGGCCCCAATGCAGAGCTCGAGCAGAGCCGTCGCAAGATTGCCGCAGCGTACGGCATCGAACCGTCGCGCGTGCGCATCATGATCGAACTGTAAGGCGATCGTCCGGGTAAAACCGCTTGCAACAGCTTGCGAAATGGCAAAAGACGATCGTGGTTAACGAGTCGTTTTTAGCAATGTAATCAAATAGTTAGTTCAAGCTAACGATACCAGCTAACAGCGTTTCGGCAACTACGGAGGGGCACGTCGCTTTTTCGGTTTCGTCCCGCGTTAGGCTTGCCTGACGCGGTCGGGGGCACACCGATTCGTTCGCATTGGGAGCGCGCGAACCGGGCAGCGGGGGCGCGGATGCGCATGTGGGGCAATATCTCGCCGGGCGAATGCTCGGCCCTGTACCGGCTGGTAGCGACCAGCCCGACCGACCTGGTGATCAAGACCGACCGGCGTGGGCGGATCGTCCACGCGACGCCGGCCAGCGCGGCGCTCGGCATGGCGTTCCCGGGCGATCCGCTCGGCCGACATATCCTCGAACTGGTCCATCCCTCCTACGCCGACATCGTCATCGCCGAGCATAGCGCGGCGATGGCGGGCAGCGTCAGCAGCGGGTGGATCGAACTCATCGCCACCGCACAGGACGGCAGCGAGCGGTGGATGGAGCTGAAGCTGGGCGCCCTGCCTGACCTAAGCGGCGCGCTCGGCATCATGCGTTCGATCGAGGACCGCCGCAGCCTCGAGAACCGGCTGTTCGTCGCCTCGCTGACCGATCCTCTCACCGGCCTCAGCAACCGCGCGGCGTTCACCCGCATGCTGTCGCATTTGGTCGAGAGCGGGACCGCAGGTCGCCTCGCCTTGTTCGATCTCGACCACTTCCGCACCATCAACCTGCGTCACGGCCACAGCGGCGGTGACCGGGTGCTGATCGCCTTCGCCCGCCTGCTCCAGAGCCTGTTGCGCGCCGACGACATCCTGAGCCGGATCGATGGCGGCACGTTCGGCGTCCTCCTCCCCGATGCTGGCCGCGACCAGGCCCTTGCCGTCTGTGACCGCGTGATCGACGCGATGGGGGACATGGGAGCAAGCACGAAGGGCGGGCATCCGCTCACCGCAAGCGCAGGTGTCGCACCCTTCGCGGGCAGCGCCGACCGCACCTTGCGCGAGGCCGAACTCGCCCTGCTGGCGGCCAAAGCGCACGGCCGCGCGCAGGTGAAAAACGCGCGCTACGCCTGACTCCAAGCAAGCGTTCTTGACAAGCGGCGGGCGGTTTTTCGAAGTTAATTCAACGCGTAGGGAACCAAGCCCGCGCTCGTTCGCTCTGCCTGCCAAAGGTGGAACTCGGGGTGATTGAGCTGACCGCCCCCGGCCGCGCCGAGCTCGTGGTGGAGGCGCTCAAGCGCGTTGGACCGCCCCCAAGGAAGCGCGCTACTTTACGCGCACGCCGTGCTCGACGTGATCCACTCCGAATGCTGGAACCGCGAGGCGATCCGCCCTGCGGTCGAAGAAGACCCGCGCCGCGCCACCGCGATCGTCAACGGCGCGCTCATCCGCCTCAAGTGCGGCGGGCGCTGCTTCGATGCCCACCGCGAACGGCTGTGGGGCTGAGCCCGCCGCTCAGCCGTCGAGCTTGGCCTTCAAGAGCTGGTTGACCACGGCGGGGTTACCCTTGCCCGCCATCGCCTTCATCGTCTGGCCGACGAAGAAGCCGAACAGCTTGTCCTTGCCGCCGCGATATTCGGCGACCTTGTCGGCGTTCTGGCCAAGGACCTCATCGATCACCGCCTCGATCGCGCCGGTGTCGGACTGCTGCTTAAGCCCTTCGGTCTCGGCGATCTCAGAGGGCTCGCGGCCGGTCTTGAGGACGATCTCGTAGATCTCCTTCGCCTGCCCGCCGGAGATTTCGCCGGCGGCCTGCATGCCCAGGATCGCCGCCTGCGCCGCGGCGGTCGCGTGCGCCGGGTTGGCCTCGGGCCCAAGCGCCTTGAGCACGCCCGGCGCCACCGAGAGCGACCAGTTGGCGACCTGGGTGGCGACATGCTTCTCGCTCTTGCCGAGCTTCGCGGCGGTAGCACCGAGCAACTGCTCGAACCGGGCGAATGTCTCCACCTCAGCGGTCAATTCGCGCGCGTTGTATGCCGACAATCCCAACTCTTCGACGTAACGTGCCTTCTTGGCATCGGGCAGCTCGGGCAGACTGTCGCGGCACTCGCTGAGGAACGCCTCGTCGAGTTCGAGCGGAAGCAAGTCGGGATCGGGGAAGTAGCGATAGTCGTGCGCGTCTTCCTTCGAGCGCATCGAGCGGGTGGTGCCAGTGCCGGGGTCGAACAGCCGCGTTTCCTGGACCACGCTGCCGCCGTCCTCGATCAGGTCGACCTGGCGGCGCGCCTCGTGCTCGATCGTCGCCATGACGAAGCGGACCGAATTGACGTTCTTGGTTTCGGTCCGGGTGCCGAACTCGTCGCCAGGCTTGCGTACGCTGACGTTGACGTCGGCGCGCATCGAACCCTCTTCCATGTTGCCGTCGCACGAGCCGACGTAGCGCAGGATCGAGCGCAGCTTGCGCACATAGGCCCCCGCCTCGGCCGGCGAGCGCATGTCGGGCCGGCTGACGATCTCCATTAGCGCGACGCCGCTGCGGTTGAGATCGACGTAGGACATGCTCGGATGCTGGTCGTGCATCAGCTTGCCCGCGTCCTGCTCGACGTGGATGCGCTCGATACCGATTGTTTTGTCGGCGGGGATGCCGGCCTTCTCGTCCGCCTCGATCGTCAGCGTGCCCTCGCCCACCAGCGGGTGGTAGAGCTGGCTGATCTGATAGCCCTGCGGCAGGTCGGCGTAGAAGTAGTTCTTGCGGTCGAACCGGCTCCAGCGGTTGATCTGCGCCTCGATCGCCATGCCGGTACGCACCGCCTGGCGGATGCACTCGCGGTTGGGAACCGGCAGCATCCCCGGCATCGCCGCGTCCACCAGGCTGACCTGGCTATTCGGCTCCGCCCCGAATGCGGTCGAGGCGCCCGAGAACAGCTTGGCGTTGGAGGTGACCTGCGCGTGGACTTCGAGGCCGATCACGACCTCCCATTCGCCGGTCGCGCCCTGGATGCGGTAGGTGGAGGTACTGGTCATGCCCGCCTGCTAATCGCGGCGGCGCGTTTGCTCAAGCCTTGGCCGGCTCCAGCACGAACCATCCCGCCTCGCCCTCGCCGGCGGCGTTGTGCGCCAGTGCCTCGCGTTCGAACGCCGCCAATTGCGCCGGATCAAACGGCAGGGTGTTGGCGCGCCCGTCCGGCTCGTTCATCGGAATGCCGCGCTCATAGGCCTCGCTCCACGCGATCGACCAGCCCATGCCGTCGAACCCATGCCCGGTGCAGCGGAACCCCGACCGCTCTGCGAGGCCGAGAAAGGCGGCCGTTGTGAAGAGGTAGAAGTGCCGCGGCGGATCGAGCTGCGCCCAGCTCGTCCCGTACCGCTCCCACGCCCACGGCTGGAGCAGCGGGATGCGCACAAGCACGCGCCCGCCAGGTTTGAGGCGGCCGCGGGCCTGTTCCAGCAGTTCCCCCGGCCGCTCCACGTGCTCGAGCGAGTGATGCATGGTGATGAGGTCGAAGCGGTCCGTGCATCCAGCGAGGTCGCCTCGCATCAGCCGGATGCCGCTGGCCGTGCGCCCGTCGCGCCAAGCCGGCAGGAACGGGTCGATTCCCGACAGGTCGCTGAAGCCGAGCGCGGCCAGCGCCTCGAGCCGGGCGCCCTCACCGCAGCCGACATCGAGCACGCTGTCGCTCATCCGCAGCTCCGGCACCGCGGCGATCCACGGCTCGGCCCCGCGCTTGAGCCGGTCGAGCAAACCCGCGCCAGCGGGCATCCGCGCTGGCCGGCCGATAATCGCGCGCGCCGCAAGCCGCCGGGCGACACGCTTCAGCGCCGAAACGCCACCTGCGTTGTTGAACGAGTAATATGCGCCCGGCGGATAATGCCGGGCCATGTCGCCCGGAAAGTCGGCAATCTGCAACGTGCCGCATGTCGCACAGCGTCGATATGCGAACTCTTCTCGAGTGCCGAACATCATCTCGCGCGCCGATAGTGCCGAATCGAGCTCGCTCGACTGGCAAACCCGACAGGCCGCCAGGCTCACGCGTTGACCCGCATCCAGAAGCTGCCCGGCTCGTCACTCGCGCCGGTCATCGGGCAGACGCGATGGAATGCTTCCCAGTGATTGTGCTTCAGCCAGTTGGTCGCACACAGCACCGAGAAGCGCTCGTTGTATGCGAGGAACGCCTCGAGCAGGTACTGCTCGTTCCACAGCCGCCGCTCGGCACGCAGCCATGCCTCGGGGTAGTCGCGCGGCGTGAAGATGTCGTGGACGTGGATAAGCACGCCGGGGGCGAGGCCGGGGAGGATTTCCTGAAATTCGCGCAGCACGTCGCCATAGGGGCGAATGACGTGGCTGCTGTCGATGAACAGGATGTCGTTCTCGGCGAGGTCCGCGAAGCGCGCCAGGTCGACCGTCTCAACCCTCTCGCGCACCACCGCGACGCCGGTCGATTCCAGCCACGGCATTTCGTACGGCTCGATGCAGGTCACGTCACAACGGTAGGTCGCATCGTCGGCGCGATTGGCCGAGATCGCCTTGAGCGCCATCAGCGTCGAATTGCCCGAGCCGATCTCCACAATCCGTCTCGGGCGAAAGGTGCGGATGAGGCTGTAATAGATCTCCGCGTCTCCCGGCCCGAACATCGGGTTCAGGTATCCGAACTCGGCCGGCGAAGGCTTCTCCTGCGGCAGCGTACGCAACTCGTCGGCGTAACTGAACCGCTCCAACAGCGCGAGCTGGCCCGCCGCGTTTAGATCGATTCCCGGCAACGCCCGCTCACGCGCGGTGTCCCGCGGCAGGTGCGCCTCGGCGTAGGTCGGTTCGTAATAATGGTCCGAGCGGAGTTGAAAGCCCGAACGGTCGGCAAACGCCTGCCATCGAGGCAACGCCTGCCGGTGACGGGCGAGAAAGCGCAACGCGGGCCTCAGTGCGGTGCCCAGCAGCACCGCGGCTCGATCCGCGAGCGCTTGCCGCGCTGTTACCACCAGCGGTCGGGTCGTGCGGTGAACCCCGCTCGCTGCTCGATGGCGAGGCCGGCGTTGAGCACGCCCTGCTCGTCGAACGCCTTGCCGATCAGCTGCAGGCCTAGCGGCAGCCCCTGCGAATTGAGGCCCGCGGGCACACTCATCGCCGGCAATCCGGCCAGGCTGGCGGGCACCGCGAACACGTCGTTGAGGTACATCGCCAGCGGATCGTCCACCTTGTCGCCCAGCGCGAAGCTGGCGGTCGGCGTGGTCGGCGCGAGGATCACGTCGCACTTTTCGAACGCAGCCGCGAAGTCGCGCGCGATCAGGGTGCGGACGCGCTGTGCCTGGTTGTAGTAGGCGTCGTAGAAGCCGGCAGAGAGCACATAGGTGCCGATGAGGATGCGGCGCTTGACCTCCTCGCCGAAGCCGGCGGCGCGGGTGGCGGCGTACATCTCCTGCAGGTTCGCGCCCTGCGGCAGGTCGCGCAGGCCGTAGCGCACGCCATCGTAGCGGGCGAGGTTGCTAGAGGCTTCGGCAGGGGCGACGATGTAGTAAGCCGGCAGTGCATACTTGGTATGCGGAAGGCTCACCTCGACCACTTCGGCGCCAGCGTCCTTCAGCCACGCGATGCCCTGGTCCCAGCTCGCGAGGATTTCCGCGTCGGTGCCGTCCATCCGGTATTCGCGCGGAATGCCGACCGTCTTGCCGCGCAGGTCGGCGTTGAGGCTGGCGGCCCACTCGGGGACCGGCAGGTCGAGCGAAGTCGAGTCCTTGGGATCGAACCCCGCCATCGCCTCCAGCATGATCGCGCAATCGGTGACGTCGCGCGCCATCGGCCCGGCCTGGTCGAGGCTGCTGGCGAAGGCGACCACGCCCCAGCGGCTGCAGCGGCCATAGGTCGGCTTGATGCCGGTGATGCCGGTGAAGGCCGCGGGCTGACGGATCGAGCCGCCGGTGTCGGTCCCGGTCGCCGCCGGGCACAGACGCGCAGCGACTGCTGCGGAACTCCCGCCCGAAGATCCGCCCGGCGCGAGGGCCGCGTTGCCTCCGTCGCTCATACGCCACGGCGAGACGACGTTGCCGAAATAGCTCGTCTCGTTCGACGAGCCCATCGCGAACTGGTCGAGGTTGAGC
>JAEWKG010000288.1 GCA_023386135.1 Pseudomonadota bacterium
CGCTCGCGGCGAGCATCGCGCGGGTGGTCCTGGTCAGGGCTGCCTGTGCAATACTCGCCATCGGTCCTGCTTAGCCTCGTTCGCCGGTGTAGGTGGTGTTGGTCGGTTGCACCATCGGTGCACCCGAGTAGTACTGGCCTTCCCGCACATAGCCGTCGATGCAGCCATCGCGGTTCTGGTCGGCCCAGATCGCGCCGCCGAGGCCCGCCACTGCGGCACCGATCGCCGCGCCTTCCAGCACCGAGACGCCGCCGATCAGCGCGCCCGCGCCGGCGCCAACCGCCGCACCGGCGACGCCGGCCTTCAGCGCCGTGCCGCCCACGCTGGGGCAGTACGAAGCATCGCCCATCGCGGCGTTGTAGGTGTCGGGCGTGCCCGCATAATAGCGGTTGTTGTAGACGTAGCCATCGGCGCGGCCGTCGCGGTTGCGGTCGGCCCAGACGGCACCGGCCAGGCCGCCGGCGGCAGCACCGATCACGGCACTTGTGAGGAGGTCGGTCCCGGCGATCGCCGAGACGCCGGCACCCGCGGCGGCGCCGATCGCGGCTCCGGTCCCGGCGCTAGCGAGCGTGCCGTTGTCGTTGCCGTAGGAGGTGCAGGCACCCAAGGGCAGCGCGGCGGCTGCGACCAATGCGAGAGCGTACTTCATCGATAGTCCCCTTTGTATTGTTGGAACCCGTTACGCCGCAGCGCGACGCCTCTCGCCCGGCAGCTTAACGCGACCTCTTGCGAAGCGTTCCAACATCAATGTTCGGAGGGGAGCCCGTGGGGCCTGGACTCAGCTCGCGGTAAGGAAGGCGACCAGCGCCTTGACCTTCTTCTGCCGCCATTGCGGCAACGGGGCGACCAGCCAGTAGGAGCGGCGCCCTTCATCGGGGCCGTCGATGATCTCGAGCAGGCCCCGTCCGACCGCTTCCTCGACCAGCAGCGCCGGCATGATCGCCTTGCCCAGGCCGGCGACCGCGCTCGACAGCGCCTGCCCTGGATTGGCGACGAGGACCATGCCCTCCTCCCCGGCCGGGAGCGGCGCGCCGGGCCAGGCGATCCACTGGTCGGGCGCGCCCCGCGCGGCCCCGACCACCCGGCGCGCGGGCGCGAGCTCGATTCCTTCGAGGTCACCCGGTCCGTCCACGAGCCGGATCGCAACGTCGAGATTGGTCTCGGTGAAGTCGGCATTCTCGTCGGCGATCAATTGCAGGCGAATGCCCGGGTTGGCCTCGCGGAATTGGGCGAGCCGGTGGCTGAGCCACTGCGCGTAGAATTCGCGCGGCGCGGCGATGGTATAGCGGTCGCTGGCCTGGCCGGCCTGCATCGCCTGGACGGCTTCCTCGAACTTGAGGAACCCTTCGCGCAGCGCGTCAAGCCCGGCGCCAGCCTCGTCGGTCAGCTCCAGCCCCTTGCTGGTGCGGCGGAACAGCACGGTGCCGAGGTGATCCTCCAGCGCACGGATCTGCTGGCCGACCGCAGCCGGAGTCACCGCCAGTTCGTCGGCGGCGCGGGTGAACGACAGGTGCCGCGCGGCGGCATCGAACACGCGCAGGGCGTTCAGAGGCAGGTGCGTGCGCTTCATGGCGAGCGGCGTCTAGTCGCGCGTGGGCAATTTGCCAATGCGGTGCCGCTCCCAAGCAGCGGAGCGGTAGCGCACAAGGACCATCAGCCCGCTTCGGCCGGCGCGGCGAGCGGGAAGAAGGGGATGCGCACCTCGAGCGGCGAACGGCCGGAGCGGTGGAAGGTGTAGAACCCCTCCATCGTCCCATGCGGCGTGGTCAGCGGACAGCCCGAGACATAGTCGTGGCTCTGCCCGGGTTCGAGGATCGGCTTTTCGCCCACCACCCCTTCGCCGTCGACGATGTTGACCATCCCCCGCGAGTCGGTGATCCGCCAGTGCCGGCTGACCAGCTGCACCCGGTCGGCCGAACCGTTCTCGATCCGGATGTGGTAGACCCAGAACCACTTGCCGTCCTGCGGGCGCGATTGTTCGGGCAGAAAATTGACCGCCACCCGCACGGTGATCCCGTCGGTTATCGCGGCGTGTTGGAACAGCTGCTTCATCTCAAAGGCAAACGTAGCGCGCGGGCCGCGTGGTGCAAGGGCCGACCCCCGACAATCCCGATTGTACTCGTCATGACAAGCCGAGCATCACCACACCGCCCACCATTGTCGCGCACCCCACAAGGCGTGCCTTGCTCACCTGTTCGCCAAGGACCACCATGCCGAGCACAGCGACGATCATCATCGACAACTCGCGCATCGGCGCAACGATGCTGATCGGCGCGCCGCCCGCGAGCGCCTTCAGTACCAAGATGTAACCCAGCGGCGACAGCGCGCCAACGCCGATGGCTCCGCGCCAGTGACCCTGCATCGCTGCCAAGCTCACCCGCCACCGCGGCGCGATTGCTATCGCCAGGACGATCAGGCGCAGCAGGTTGGCGAACCAGTCGAGCAGCACCGCATCGATCCCGAGCCGCTTTACCCCGTATCCATCGACCAGCGTGTAGCTCGCGATGAGGCCGCCCGTCGCGCCGCCCCACAGCACGCCGGCGCGGGACTCGGGCCGCGCCAGCCGCGTCACGCGCCCATCGGTCGCAATCAGCAGGATGCCGCCGACGACCGCGACCAGACCCGCGAGTCTCAGAGGTGCAGGTCGCTCGGCAAAAACCACAAAAGCCGCTAGCGACGAGAGCATTGGTCCCGACCCGCGCGCGATCGGATAGACGACCGACAAGTCGGCGATGCGGTAGCCATTTTGCAGAGTGACACTGTAAAGCAGGTGGATCAGCGCGCTCGCGGCGATGCAGGCGACCATCGGCCATCGCCACTCAATCCCACCGGCCGCGATCAGCCACCCTGCCCAAGGCAAGTAGAAAAGGCACGAGAACAGTCCTGACCAGAACAGGAACGCCGCACCGGCATGCGCGGCGCGTTTGGCGAGGAGGTTCCAGCTTGCGTGGGTGACCGCTGCCAGTAGGACCAGCAGGACCGATCCCAGCGGCACGCTACAACCCGGCGGCAGTCAGCGCCCGGTCGATGTCGTCCCTGAGGTCGTCGATGTCCTCCAGCCCGACGTTGATGCGCAGCATACCCTCGGTCACGCCCATTTCCTCGCGCGCCTCGGCGCCCATGTTCGCGTGGGTGCTGCTGGCCGGGTGGCACATCAGGCTGCGCGTGTCGCCGATGTTGTTGGAGATGTCGATGAGTTCGAGCGCGTTGAGCAGCGCGAAGGCCTGCGTGCGGCCGCCGGGGACTTCGAAGGCGAAGATCGGTCCGGTGCCGTCGGGCATCTGCCGCATCGCGAGGGCGTGACGCGGATGGCTCGCGAGGCCGGGGTGAAGCATACGCCCACCCGCCGGGGCAAGCCGCGCTTCGATGTGCTGCCCCAGCGCCAGCGCCGAGACGCTCTGTGCACGGGCGCGCAAGGACAGGGTCTCGAGCCCCTTCAGCACCACCCAGGCGCTGAACGGCGAGAGGTTGGGTCCGGTGTTGCGCTGGAAGGGAAGCAGCACGTCGTCGATGAATGCCTTGCTGCCGCACACCGCGCCCGCGAGCACGCGCCCCTGCCCGTCCATCAGCTTGGTCGCGGAGTAGGCGACGACATCGGCACCCATCTCCATCGGCCGCTGCAGCACGGGCGAGGCGAACGCGTTGTCGACCACGGTGACGATGCCGTGCGCCTTGGCGAGCCGGCAGACGTACTCGATGTCGACCACGTCGAGCGTCGGGTTGGCGGGCGTTTCGAAGAAGAACACCTTGGTGTTGGGACGGATCGCGCGGTCCCACGCAGCATCGTCGGAGGCGTCGATCACCGTGCTCTCGATGCCGAAGCGCGGACACAGGTGGTCGACGAGCCAGCGGCAGCTGCCGAATGCGGCGCGCCCGGCGACGACATGGTCCCCGGCCGATAACTGGCACAGCAGCGCGGCGGTCATTGCCGCCATGCCGCTCGCCTGGGTGCGGCAAGCTTCCGCACCCTCCATCAGCGCGATGCGTTCCTCGAGCATCGCGACGGTGGGGTTCTGCAGACGGGAATAGGTCATTCCCTGCTGCTCGCCGGTGAAGCGCGCGGCGACGGTCTCGGCGTCGTCGTAGGAAAAGCCCGAGGAGAGGAACAGCGCCTCGCTGGTCTCGCCCTGCTCGGAGCGCCACGTGCCGCCGCGTACCGCGCGGGTGGCGGGGCGCCAGGCCTCGGTGATGGATCGATCGGTGCCGGTGGTCTTCTTCATGGCCTCGGGCTCTAGGGACGCGCAGCGCACGCCCGCAACGAAAAACCGCTTGCTCCGGTGAAGCGCGGGCTTAATCGCAGCCGCGCATGTCGCCGCAAGTTCCGCACCATCCTCGCGATCCCGCCGGCTGGTGCGTTGCAATCGCGCTTTTGTTTCTCGCGCTAGCGTGCAGCCGGCTAGGCATCCCGTCGAAGCCCTATTTCGACGAGATCCACTACCTTCCCGCCGCGCGCGCGCTGATCGCCGAGACCGACTGGCTCAACCGCGAGCATCCGATGTTCGGCAAGGAAGTGCTCGCGGTGGGCCTCGCCGTGCTGGGCGATCATTCGTGGTCGTGGCGCTTGCCGAGCGCGCTCGCCGGCACGCTGGCGCTGTGGGCGAGCATGCGGGCGCTGTGGTTTGCCTCGCTGCGCCGGTTCGCCACCCTCGCCTACGGCGTGCTGCTGGCGAGCGGCTTCATCCTGTTCATTCACTCGCGCATCGCCATGCTCGACGTGTTTATGATTGCGGCGCTCGCGGTCGCCTTCTGGCAGTGCGCCGCCGCGGTGCGCGAGTCCGAGCATGGCCGCCGTAGCCTGGCGATCGCGGGCGTGGCGCTGGGGCTGGCGCTCGGGACCAAGTGGAACGCGATTCCGGTTGCGCCGCTGCCCGGCCTCGCCTTCGCTGCGACGCGCATCCACGCCAACGGCTGGCGCGGCGCGTTCTCACGCCGCGGTGCGCCGGTGCCGGGGGTGCGGCTGATAGAGGCGGCACTGTGGCTCGGGCTGGTGCCGCTGATCGTGTACGCGCTAACCTACCTGCCCGCCTACCTGATCGATCCGAAGGAAGTCGGCGAGCGCGGATTCATCGGGCTGCACCAGATGATGCTGCAGATGCAGGAGAGCGTCATCAAGCCGCACCCCTACCAGAGCACCTGGAAGGACTGGATCATCGACCGGCGGGCGATCTGGTATCTCTACGAGCCGGTCGATGGCGCCCAGCGCGGGGTGCTGCTGATCGGCAATCCGCTGACCATGCTGCTCGGGCTGCCGGCGATGCTGTGGTGTGCCTATGCCGGCTACGTCCACCGGCGGATCGATGCGCTGGCGGTGTTCCTGCTCTATGCCGCCAGCCTCGGCATGTGGATCGTCGCGGCCAAGCCGGTGCAGTTCTACTACCACTACTTCCTGCCGAGCATGGCGCTCCTCGCGGGCCTCGCGCTGGCGCTCGACGCCTTGCGCTCGCGCGGCTGGGGCTGGCTATCGTGGCTGGTTCTGGCGGGCGCGGTGGGGGTGTTCGCGTGGTTCTTCCCGATCCTCAACGCCGCGCCCCTGGATGGCCCGCGCGCGTTCGAACACTGGATGTGGCTGAAGAGTTGGCGCTAGCCGAAGCGCCCCCAGACGAAGCGGCTCGAGAGGGCGTAGTTCCACACCGATCCAACCACGATCCCGCACAGCGCCGCCGGGTAGGCGTGCATCCCGAACCGCACCAGCACCGCGGCGACGCCGACATTCGCCAGCAGACCGACCGAGCAGGTCAGCGCGAACCGCAGCCAGCCACCCACCAGCGCGGCGCCCTTCAGTCGCTTGTCCGCGTACGTCAGCGAGTTGTTGAGCGCGAAGTTGAAGGTCATCGCCACAAGCGCGGCTAGGGTCTGGCCGATCTCGAACTCGGTCACCGGGTGCCCGGCGAACGCCCCACCCGACAGGCGAAGGAACAGGGCGAGTACGGCCATGTGCACCACCACGCCGGCGGCGCCGATGGTGCCGAACAGCGCGAAGCGGGTGGGAATGATCCGCCCCAGCCACTTGTCGTAGAGGCCGACGAGGAATTCGAACACCACGGTCCTGTCGAGCTTGCTTTCCCCTGTCGCGCGGGCGGCGAATTTCAACGGCAATTCCTTGATGCGCAGCGGCGTTTCGACCGTGGCGAGAATGTCGAGCAGGATCTTGAAACCGATCCCCGACAGGCGGTGCGCGTCCTTGCGCAGGGTGTCGGCGCGCAGCATGAAATAGCCGCTCATCGGGTCCGACAGCTCGACCCCGGTCACCTTGCGCGCGACCGCGTTGGCGATGCGCGAGCCCTTCTCGCGCGCCTCGCTCGACAGGCCGGCGGCGCTGGCGCCCTCGGCGAAGCGGCTGGCGTAGGCGAGGTCGTAGTCGCCCGAACGGATCGCCGCGAGCATTTGGGGCAGCAGCGCCGGATCGTGCTGGTGATCGGCGTCCATCACCGCGACGATCGGCGCGGCGGTGGCGCACATCCCCTCGATCGCGGCGCTGGCCAGGCCGCGCCGGCCGATCCGCTGGAGAACGCGGATGCGCGGGTCGCTGCGGGCGATCTCGCGCACTTCGTCGGCGGTGCCGTCGGCGCTGTCGTCGTCGACAAAGATCGCCTCCCATCGCGTCGATCCCAGCGCCGCTTCCAGCCGCGCGACCATCGGCGCGACGTTGCCGCGCTCGTTGTAGGTGGGGAGGACGACCGCGAGTTCGAGCGGCTGATCAGAGACGGGCAAGGACTGCCTCGCCGATTTCCTGAGTCCCCGCGGTGCCGCCCAGGTCCGCGCCCCGGATACCATCGGCGAGCGTGCGCCCGACTGCCGCCTCGACCCGCGCGGCCTCGTCCGGCCGGCCGAGCGAATGGCGCAGCATCATCGCTGCCGACAGGATCGTCGCCAGCGGATTGGCCTTGCCCTGCCCCGCGATGTCGGGCGCGCTGCCGTGAATGGGTTCGTAGAGGCCGAACGTGCCGAACGCGGTCTGCCGTTCGCCGAGCGCGGCGCTGGCGAGCAGGCCGATCGAGCCGACGCACATGCTCGCCTGATCGGACAGGATGTCGCCGAACAGGTTGCCGGTGACGATCACGTCGAATGCACCGGGATTGCGAACGAGCTGCATCGCCGCGTTGTCGACGTACATGTGCTCGAACGCGACGTCAGGGTATTCATGCGCCACCTCGGTCACCACGTCGCGCCACAACTGGCTGGTTTCGAGCACGTTGGCCTTGTCGACCGAGCACAGGCGGCCCTTGCGACCTTGCGCGGCGCGGAAGGCGACCTGGGCGATGCGGCGCACCTCGTCCTCGGCATAGCTCATCAGATCGCGCCCGCGGCGGCGGCCGTCGGGGAGCGTTTCGAGCGCCTTTTCGCCGAAGTAGACGTCGCCGTTGAGCTCGCGCACGATCAGGAGGTCGATCTGCCGCGCGATCTCGGGCCGCAGCGCGCTCATGTCCTCAAGGCCGGCAAACATCGCCGCGGGGCGCAAGTTCGCAAACAGTCCGAGCTCGGCGCGCAAGCCGAGGATCGCCTGCTC
>JAEWKG010000298.1 GCA_023386135.1 Pseudomonadota bacterium
ATCTACCTCGGCGCCAGAACCACGCGATCCCAGCTTTCGCTGGGATGACGGGTTAGGCCAAGGGCTCCCATTCCTCACCTTCCGGCAGCGGCGCGAAGATGCTGTCGATCAGCGCATCGCTCACGCCCTCGGGAGTGGCGGGGTCCCACTTGGGATCACCCGTCTTGTCGACGATCACCGCGCGCACGCCCTCGGCGAAATCGGGGCGGGTGAGGACGCGGCTGGCGATGCGGTATTCCATCGCCATCTCGTCGCAAAAGTGGTTCAACCTCGCTGATTCCGCCAGCTCCCGGAGCGCGACCTTGCAGGTCTGCGGACTCTTGGTGCGCAGGGTGGCGAGCTCCTTCATCGCCCACTCGTCATCGTCGGCTTCGAGGCTGGCGATGACATCCTCCAGGCGGTCCGACCGGAAGTGGTGCGCGATCTTGTCGGCATTGTCTTCGATCCGCGCTGGCGGCGGGGTGACCGACAGTTCGGACAGGATCCCGGCGATGCGGTCGGGGTGCTCGGCGATGCGGGCCTTGGCCTCGTCGAGCTTGTCCGACGGCAGGTAGTGGGTGGCAAGGCCGGCCCACAGGCATTCGGGCCCATCGAGGCGGGCGCCGGTCAGCGCCAGGAATTGGCCGAGCCGGCCAGGCAGGCGGGCAAGGTACCAGCCGCCGCCGACGTCGGGAAACAGGCCGATGCCGGTTTCGGGCATGGCGAAGCGGGTGTGCTCGGTCGCGACCCGGAACTGCGCAGGCTGCGAGATGCCGACCCCGCCGCCCATCGTCACGCCGTCCATGAAGGCGACGATCGGCTTGGCGTACTCGAACATCTGGTGATTGAGCTGGTACTCGTCATGGAAGAACTTGCGGCCCGAGACCCCGCCGTCGTTCAGCGCGGAGTTGCGGAGGAAGGCGATATCGCCGCCGGCGCAGAAGCCGCGGCCCTCGGCGTGATCGACGATCACTGCCTCGATCCCATCGTCCTCGGCCCATTGGGTCAGCGCCGCGCTCATCGCGTGGCACATCGGAAGCGTCAGCGCGTGAAGCGCCTTGGGGCGATTGAGCGAGATGTGCCCGACGCGGCCATCGGTGCGGATCAAGACCTCGTCGCTCATTGGCGCAGCATGTCCCGGCCGACGATCATGCGCATGACCTGGTTGGTCCCTTCGAGGATCGAGTGCACGCGCAGGTCGCGCCAGAAACGCTCGATCGGGTAGTCCTTCAAGTAGCCGTAGCCGCCGAACAGTTGCAGCGCGTCGTTGACGATCTTGCTCCCGTTGTCTGTCGCGAGGCGCTTGGCCATCGCCGAGAAGCGGGTCTTGTCGGGCGCGCCTTCGGTCACCTTGGCGGCGGCGAGGTAGAGCAGGGCGCGCGCGGCTTCGAGGTCGGTCGCCATGTCGGCCAGCATGAACTGGGTGTTCTGGAAGTCGGCGATCGGTTGGCCGAACTGCTGGCGCTCCTTGGTGTACCTGACCGCCTCGTCGAGACAGCGCTGCGCCCCGCCGAGCGAGCAGGCCCCAATGTTCAGCCGCCCGCCGTCGAGCCCGGCCATCGCGAAGCGAAAGCCTTCGCCTTCGCCGCCGACGCGGTTGGCGACCGGGACCCGGCAGTCCTCGAAGATCAGCTGCGCGGTAGGGGACGCGTTCCAGCCGAGCTTGTTCTCGGGCGCGCCGTGGCTGAGGCCGGGGGTGCCCTTCTCGACCACCAGGCAGCTCACGCCTTTCGACTTGTCCTCGGAGGTGCGGACCATCACGACGTAGATGTCGTTGAACCCGCTCCCCGAGATAAACTGCTTGGTGCCGTTGAGCACGTAGTGGTCGCCGTCGAGGACAGCAGTGGTTTTGAGCGCCGCGGCGTCCGAACCCGAGCCCGGCTCGGTCAGCGCGTAGCTCGCGATGTGCTCCATGCTGACGAGCTTGGGCAGGAACTTCGCCTTGACCTCGGCCCCGCCGAAGCGGTCGATCATCCAGCTCGCCATGTTGTGGATCGAGATATAGGCGCTGGTGGCGGGGCAGCCGTAGGCCATCGCCTCCATGATCAGCGCCGCCTCGAGCCGGCCGAGCGCGATGCCGCCAGACTCTTCACTCACGTAAATCGAACCGAAGCCCAGCTCGCCCGCCGCCTGCACCACATCGCGCGGGAAGTGATGATCCTCGTCCCACTGCGCGGCGAACGGCGTGATGCGGTCGGCGGTGAACTTTCTCGCCATGTCCTGGATGGCGAGCTGGTCGTCGGTAAGCTGGAACTGTCCGGTCATGGGCGCCGCGTAAGCCCAAGCCGCGCCCCGTTCAACACCTGGTGTAGGTGAACGGCCCGCCCGATCCCGGCTCGTCGCCGCCGCGCTCGGTGCGGGTCAGCTTGTTGCCTGCGACCGAGAGCGCCTCGTCGCGGGTCCAGGTCATGCCTTCGCCACTGAATGAGAAGTCGGCGCGCAGCGTACTGGCGGTGCGGGTGCGGATCTTGCCCAGCGTGCCGAGCGATTCGTAGAACTTGAGCGTGGTCGGCGAGATCGTCAGCAGCCCCTTGGCATCGCCGCGAGTGCTGGTGCAGTCCGCCGCGACCAGACCCCAGCGGCCGCGCAGGGCGACGGGGATCGTGCTGCCGTCACTTTCCGAGGTCGGCGAAGCGGTGGGCGTCGCGGTCGCCGTCTCCGTCACGGTGGGCGTGGCCACCGGCCCGGCGTCGTCGGATGCCGGCGCGGTCTCGGTCGCGGTCGCGGCCGTGTCGGTGGCGGCGTCGGTGTCCGCAGGCGCCTGCTGGCAGGCGGCAAGCGCAAGCGGCATGGCGGCGAGAAGTAGGGTGGGGCGCATCGAAAGTCTCCGTCTAATCAAATGTTAGACGCGCGAACCGCCGATGCGCTCCCGGATCACGCAAAGGTCGGGATATTGAACGCGTTGGAGCCATCCCCGCCGCCATCGGGCCAACGCTGGGTGACGGTCTTGACCTTGGTCCAGAACTTCATCCCTTCGGTACCGTACTGGTTGGTGTCGCCGAACGCGCTGCGCTTCCAGCCGCCGAACGAGTGGTAGGCGACCGGCACCGGGATCGGCACGTTGATCCCGACCATGCCGACGTTGACCCGGCTCGCGAACTCGCGCGCGGCATGGCCGTTGCGGGTGAAGATCGCGACCCCGTTGCCGTACTGGTGCTTGGATGGCAGCGCGACCGCTTCCTCGAAGTCCTTGGCGCGGACGATCTGGAGCACGGGTCCGAAGATCTCTTCCTTGTAGCTTTCCATCTCGGGGGTGACGTGGTCGATCAGCGTCGGACCGACGAAGTAGCCGTTCTCATGCCCCTGCAACGTAAAGCCGCGGCCATCGACGACGATCTCGCCGCCTTCCTTCTCGGCGGTGTCGATCCATTGCTCGACGCGAGCCTTGTGCTCGGCGGTGACCACCGGGCCATAGTGCGCGTCCTTGTCGGTCGAGACGCCGATGCGCAGCGCCTCGATCGCCGGGATCAGCTTGGCCTTGAGCTTCTCGGCGGTCTCCTCGCCCACCGGCACCACTACGGGCAGCGCCATGCAGCGCTCGCCGGCACTGCCGAACGCCGCGCCGGCGAGGTCGTTCACCACCATGTCGAGGTCGGCGTCGGGCATCACGATGCCGTGGTTCTTGGCCCCACCCATCGCTTGTACGCGCTTACCGGCGGCAACGCCGCGGTTGTAGACGTAGTGCGCGATGTCGGAGGAGCCGACGAAGCTGACCGCGGCGATGTCGGGATGGTCGAGGATCGCGTCGACCATCTCCTTGTCGCCGTGAACCACCTGCAAGAGGCCCTCGGGCGCGCCGGCTTCGAGGAACAGCTCGGCGAGGCGCACGGGCACCGAAGGATCGCGCTCGCTCGGCTTCAGGATGAAGGCGTTGCCGGTGGCGATCGCCATGCCGAACATCCACATCGGGATCATCGCCGGGAAGTTGAACGGCGTGATCCCCGCTCCGATGCCCAAGGGCTGGCGCATCGAGTAGACGTCGATCCCCGGCCCCGCGCCGATGGTGTACTCGCCCTTCTGCACCTGCGGGATGCCGCAGGCGTACTCGATCACTTCCAGCCCGCGCTGCACGTCGCCCAGCGCGTCGTCGATCACCTTGCCGTGCTCCGAGCTGAGCATATGCGCCAGCTCCTCGCGGTTCTTCTCGACCAGCTGCTTGTAGGCGAACATCACCCGCGCGCGGCGCTGCGGGTTGGTCGCCGCCCACTCGGGCTGCACCGCCAGCGCAGACTTCACCGCCCGGTCGAGCAGCGCTGCGTCGCCCAGCGGCACGCGCGCCTGCACTTCGCCGGTCGAGGGGTTCATCACGTCCTTGAAGCGGGTCGCCGGCGAACCGGGGCCGCCGACCATGAAGTGATCGATATCGCGCATGGGGGTATCTCCTTTGGCCAGCGCCTTGCGACCGGCAGGGGCGGAAATCAACCGGTTGCCGCTGAAACGATTGACCGCCGCGCCGGCGCCAAGCTAATGCGCCGGCCGCAGGCGCGGGTATGATGTAATGGTAGCCTGTCAGCTTCCCATGCTGAACGCGCGGGTTCGATTCCCGCTACCCGCTCCACTCAATCGCAGGAGGCCATCCTGAACGACGCGGCCGAGTTCGCGGAGGCGACCGCGCGGGCGATCCTCGCGGGCGCGGCCGACGCCATCGTCACCAGCGACCGTGACGGTGTGATCAGGGTGTGGAACGCGGGAGCGGAGCGCATCTTCGGCTTTCCGGCGAGCGAGGCGATCGGCCAGTCGCTCGACTTGATCATTCCCGAACGGCTCCGCGCGCGGCATTGGGCAGGCTACGACGAAGTCATGCGCACGGGAGAGAGCCGCTACGGCCAGGCTGACCTACTCGCGGTGCCGGCTATCGGCGCGCAACGCCGGCAGCTTTCGGTCGAGTTCACGATTTACCCGATCAAGGACGCGAGCGGTGCGGTCTTTGCGATGGCCTCCGTGATGCGCGACGTGACCGCGCGCTTCGCCGAGATGAAGGCCTTGCGCCAGCGCGCGGCCGCCGCGGGTTGAACCAAACGCCCGGCTGCTCGTTGATCCGGCATGGCGAAATTCTCCAAGGGTGACCACGTCAGCTGGAACTCGGAAGCCGGGCGCGTGTCGGGCCACATCATCAAGGTTCAAGAGCGGGATTTCGACTACAAGGGGCACACCCACCGCGCCTCGTCCGACGATCCGCAGTACGAGATCAGGAGCGACAAGACCGATCACATCGCCGCGCACAAGGAAGGCGCGCTGACCCGGATCGGCTAGGATAATTCCCGCACCAACGGGGCAAGAATCTCTCCTGCCGCAGCACTTGCCAGCCGCGCCGAACGCGGCAATGCGAGGACAGGGAGGACACGCGGCTTGGCAGA
>JAEWKG010000300.1 GCA_023386135.1 Pseudomonadota bacterium
AAGGCCGACCTCGTCACCGAGATGGTCGGCGAATTCCCCGAACTCCAAGGCCTGATGGGCGGCTACTACGCCCGCGCCGAGGGCCTTCCCGACGCCGTCGCCGACGCCATCCGCGATCACTACAAGCCGGTCGGGCAAGGCGACGAAGTGCCGACCGCGCCGGTGACGGTTGCGGTGAGCCTGGCGGACAAGCTCGACACGATTTGCGCTTTCTTCGGTATCGATCAGAAGCCGACCGGCTCGAAGGACCCCTTCGCTCTACGACGTGCCGCCATCGGCGCGCTGGAGCTGATCTCGCGCAACGGCCTGCGCCTGCCTTTGACGCAAGTCGTCCGCGGCGCCCTGGCGAACCGCGCGCGGCAGGACAGCGACACCGCGGCGACGCACCGCCTGGACAAGTCGGCTATCGAGGTGATCGAGTTCTTCGCCGACCGCCTCAAGGTCCAGCAGCGCGAAGCCGGCGTCCGCCATGACCTGATCGATGCGGTGTTCGCGCTCGGCGGGGAGGACGACCTCGTCCGTCTGCTCGCGCGGGTGAATGCGCTGCAGGCATTCATGGGAAGCGAGGACGGTGCCAACCTGCTTGCCGGCTACAAGCGCGCCGCCAACATCCTCAAGAAGGAGGACTGGCGCGGGCATGAGGGCGAGATCGCCCGTACCGGCGAGGAAGACCCGCTGGCGCTGGTCGACGACCCCGATCTCGCCCCGGTGATCGCCGCCAAGCTGAGCGAGCGGCGCGAGAAAGCGCTTTCCTACATCGCCGAGCCTGACGAGAAGGCGCTGATCGACGCGCTCGATGCCGCCGAGCCGACCGCGTCGCAAGCGGTCGAGGCGGAGGACTTCGGCGCGGCCATGGCGGCGCTCGCCACCTTGCGCGCGCCGATCGACCGGTTCTTTGACAGCGTGACCGTGAACGATCCCAACGCCGTCAAGCGCGCCGCGCGGCTCGACCTCCTCGCGCGTTTCCGCGACGCGGTCCACCGGGTTGCCGATTTCAGCCGCATCGAGGGATAGAATTTCCCTCTCTGGACACCGTGACAAGTGTGACAAGTCCAACACGATATTCAGCCAGGCAGGGGCGCAGATGAACCAGACGGTCTACACCTTCGGCGGCGGCGCCACCCACGACGACGCGCGCGCAAAGGACAAGACAATCGTCGGCGGCAAGGGCGCCAACCTTGCCGAGATGGCCGGCATCGGCCTGCCGGTCCCTCCCGGTTTCACCATCACGACCGAGGAGTGTGTCCGCTACCTTGCCGAGGGCAGCGATTTCTCCGACGATCTGCGAACTTCCGTCGCCAATGCTCTGAGCCATATCGAAAAAGCGGTCGGCAAGCGCTTCGGCGATCTGGCCGATCCGCTGCTCGTCTCGGTCCGCTCGGGCGCGCGGGTGTCGATGCCGGGGATGATGGACACCGTCCTCAACCTGGGCCTCAACGACGAGACCGTGCAGGGCCTCGCCGCGACCAGCGGGGACGAGCGGTTCGCGTGGGACAGCTACCGCCGCTTCATCCAGATGTATTCCGACGTGGTGCTCGGCCTCGATCACGGCCTGTTCGAGGAAGCGCTCGAAATTGCCAAGGAAGACAAGGGCCTTTACGCCGATACCGAGATGGAGGCTGAAGACTGGCAGGCGCTAGTCGGTCAATACCGCGCGATCGTCGAGGAGGAACTTGGCCAGCCGTTCCCGCAGGATGTGACCGAGCAACTGTGGGGCGCGATCCGCGCGGTGTTCGACAGCTGGGACAGCGACCGCGCCAAGGTTTACCGCCGCCTCAACGAAATCCCCGGTGACTGGGGCACCGCGGTCAACGTCCAGGCGATGGTGTTCGGCAACATGGGCGAGACCAGCGCCACAGGCGTCGCCTTCACCCGCGATCCCGCCACCGGCGAGCGCGCCTACTACGGCGAATGGCTGGTCAATGCGCAGGGCGAGGACGTGGTCGCCGGCATCCGCACCCCGCAGTACCTCACCAAAGCGGCCCGGACCCGCGCCAACGCCAAGCCGCTCTCGATGGAAGAGGCGATGCCCGCGGCCTACGCCGAGCTCGCGCGCGTGTTCGACACGCTCGAGACGCACTACCGCGACATGCAGGACATCGAGTTCACGGTGGAGCGCGGCAAGCTGTGGATGCTGCAGACCCGCAGCGGCAAGCGCACCGCCAAGGCCGCGCTCAAGATGGCTGTCGATATGGCGGGCGAGGGGCTGATCGACGAGAAGACCGCGATCCTGCGCGTCGATCCGATGGCGCTCGACCAACTGCTGCACCCGACGCTCGATCCGAATGCGCCGCGCGACGTCCTCACCACGGGGCTGCCGGCCTCGCCCGGCGCGGCGAGCGGCAAGATCGTGCTCGATGCTGACACGGCCGAGTCGTGGGCCGCGCGCGGCGAAAAGGTGATCCTTGTCCGGGTCGAGACGAGCCCTGAAGACATCCACGGCATGCACGCCGCGAAGGGTATTCTCACCGCGCGTGGCGGCATGACGTCACACGCAGCGGTCGTGGCACGCGGGATGGGGCGCTGCTGTGTCTCGGGCGCCAGCGCGGTGTCGATCGACCTCAAGACCCGCACGCTCCGCATCGCCGGGCGCGAGCTGGCGGAGGGCGACGTGCTCACCCTCGACGGCGGTACCGGCCAGGTGATGGCGGGCGAGGTGGCGACGATCGAGCCCGAGCTCGCCGGCGACTTCGGCACGCTGATGGAGTGGGCCGACCGCCATCGCCGGATGAAGGTCCGCGCTAACGCCGAGACCCCTGCCGACTGCAAGATGGCGCGCTCGTTCGGCGCCGAAGGCATCGGCCTGTGCCGCACCGAGCATATGTTCTTCGACGCGGACCGGATCAGCGCGGTACGCCAGATGATCCTCGCCGAGGATGAGGCCGGCCGGCGCAAGGCACTCGCGCTGCTGCTGCCCGAACAGCGCGCCGACTTCGCGCAGATCTTCGAGGTCATGGCCGGCCTGCCGTGCACCATCCGCCTGCTCGACCCGCCGCTGCACGAATTCCTGCCGCACGGCGACGCCGAGTTCGCCGAGCTCGCCGACGCCACCGGCTACGGCGTCGACCACCTCAAGCGCCGCGCCGCCGAGCTGCACGAGTTCAACCCAATGCTCGGCCACCGAGGCTGCCGCCTCGGGATCACCTTCCCGGAAATCTACGAGATGCAAGCCCGCGCGATCTTCGAAGCGGCCTGTGATGTCGCGGCCGCGAGCGGCGAGGCACCGGTGCCCGAGGTGATGATTCCGCTGGTCGCCACCAGGCGCGAACTCGAAATCCTCCGTGCGCTGGTCGACCGCGTGGCGGGTGAGGTGTTCGCCGAAAAGGGCCGCACGCTCGACTACCTCGTCGGCACCATGATCGAACTGCCGCGCGCCGCGCTGATGGCGGGCGAGATCGCCGAGGAAGCAAGATTCTTCTCGTTCGGCACCAACGACTTGACCCAGACTACTCTGGGCCTTTCGAGGGACGATGCGGGCCGCTTCCTCGGCGCCTACGTGGATAAGGGCATCTTCGCCCGCGATCCGTTCGTTAGCCTCGACATCGACGGGGTGGGACAGCTTGTCCGTATTGCTGCCGAGCGGGGCCGGGCGAGGAAGCCCGACATCAAACTGGGCATCTGCGGCGAGCACGGCGGCGATCCGGCATCGATTGCCTTCTGCGAGGAAGTGGGCTTGGACTACGTCAGCGCCAGCCCGTACCGCGTGCCGATCGCGCGGCTGGCTGCCGCGCAGGCCGCGCTTTGTTCTTAATGCCAGGCGGTAAGGGTCAGAATTTCCAGCGTTTCCACCACCCGTCCGTGGCGGTCGGCTTCGGCGAGGAAGGCGGCGCGGGCGTGCTCAAGGCCGGTTCGGGTGAGGGGCGGAGCCGCATCGACCAGGGCACTCGTCAGTCCCTGCGTTCTGAGGTCGGCGACGAGGTCGTCCATCGCCCCGTAGCG
>JAEWKG010000317.1 GCA_023386135.1 Pseudomonadota bacterium
CATCTGCGGCGAGACCATCCAGGGCCAGCGCTACTATCCGGGGCAGGAGTTCAAGCCGCACAACGACTGGTTCTATACCGACCAGGATTACTGGAAAGGCGAGCGCAAGCGCGGCGGGCAACGCAGCTGGACGGCGATGGCGTTCCTCAACCAGGTCGACAAGGGCGGTGAAACCCACTTCGTCGAGGTCGGCGCCAAGATCGAGCCCAAGCCCGGTGTGCTGATGGTGTGGAACAATGCCCTGCCCGATGGCTCGCCCAACGAGAACACGCTCCACGCCGGCACGCCGGTGGTCGAGGGCGTGAAGTACGTGCTCACCAAGTGGTACCGGACCCGGCGCTGGAAGTGACGGTTACTTCGCGGGGTTCTTGATCTCCTCGATCACCTCCTCGATTTCCTCGCCGGTCTTCTTCGCTCCGCGAATGGCGAGGTGCATCATCTTGTCGAACTTGCGCGATAGCCGCACGATCTCGAGCTGGGTGCGCAAGTTGACCTCGTAGTCGTGGCGCGCGGTGATGCGGTCCTTCTTCGACTGACGGTTCTGGCTCATCATGATCACCGGAGCCTGCAGCGCGGCGAGGGTCGATAACGTCAAGTTGAGCAGGATGAAGGGGTAGGGATCGAAATTCGCGCCGCCGATGCGCAGGACGTTGATCGCCATCCAGCCGGCCATGACGAGAACGAAGGCAACAATGAACGCCCAGCTGCCGCCGACCGCGGCGACCCTGTCGGCCAGCCGGTCTCCCCAGGTGGAGTTGAGCTGCGCGGTTTCGTCGGCATCGCAGCCGACGAACGTGCCGGCGAGCACACGCTTCAGGACCAGCTGTTCGTCCGCGTCGATTTCCTCGTAACTGCGTCCCAACAGCTCGTTCGCGAGCCGCTCGAGCGCCTCGTCGTCGCAGTCCAACTCGGGTGGATCGTCGCTCACCGCGCGAGCGCCTCGGCGATCAGCTGACGGGTGTTGGCGATCCCGTAGAGCGCGATGAAGCTGCCCATGCGCGGCCCCTGGTCGCTGCCGAGCAGGGTGCGGTAGAGCGCCTGGAACCAGTCGCGCAGGGACGCGAAGCCGAACTCCTCGCGCTTGCCGATTTCGTAAACCATCGTCTGCAGAGTCTCGGCCGAAGCGTCCGGTTCCATAGCTGACAATTGTTGGTCCAGCTCGCGCAGGGCCGCGGACTCGTTCGCGGTCGGCGCCTGCCGCACGAGGCCGGGCGCGATGAAATCGCGGTTGTAGGCGAGCGCGGTGCCGACGAGCTTGTTCAGCTCGGGGTGCGCGGCAGGATCGGCATCGCTCACGTAATTGCCGAGGTAGGACCACACCTGCTCGCGCGTCGCGCCCGCGCCGAGCACGCCGACAAGGTTGAGCAGCAGCGCGTAAGTCACCGGCAGCGTGTCGCCCGCCCCCGCGCGCTCCGGGTCGGTCGCGCCGAGCAGGTGCCACACCGGGTTGCCGAGCTGCTTGTCGAGCGGCTGCTCGGCGAGCTGCCCGCGGAACTGCCAGTAATCGTCGACCGCGCGCGGGATCACCGCGGCGTGCAGGCTCTTGGCGCTCTTGGGATTGGGAAAGATGTAGAACCCCAGGCTCTCCTCGCTGCCGTAGGTGAGCCACTCCTCAATCGTCAGGCCGTTGCCCTTCGACTTCGAAATCTTCTCCCCATTGGCGTCGAGGAACAGTTCGTAGATCAGCCCTTCCGGCTTCCGCCCGCCGAGGATCTGGGCGATCTTCCCTCCAAGCACCCCGCTGTCGGTCAGGTCCTTGCCATACATCTCGTAATCGACGCCGAGCGCGGCCCAGCGCATTCCCCAATCAGGCTTCCACTGCAGCTTGGCCATGCCGCCCAGCGCCGATTGTTCGATCGCTGCGCCGTCTTCGTCGATAAAGCGGATCGTGCCCGCTTCGGCATCGACCACCTCGACCGGCACCTGCAGCACGCTGCCGGTGGCGGGACTGATCGGCAGCACCGGCGAATAAGTCGCCGCCCTCTCGGCACGTAGAGTCGGCAGCATGACGTCCATGATTTCCTGGTAGTTGCGCAGCACGCGGCGCAGCGCATCGTCGAACCGCCCCGCGCGGTACATCTCGCTCGACGAAACGAACTCGTAGTCGAACCCGAAGCGGTCGAGGAAGGCGCGCAGCATCGCGTTGTTGTGCGCGGCGAAACTATCGAACCCCGCCTCGAACGGATCGGGGATGCGGCTCAGAGGCTGCCCGATATGGTCGGCGAGCATCTCCTTGTTGGGCACGTTGTCGGGCACCTTGCGCAGGCCGTCCATGTCATCGGAAAAAGCGACCAGCCGCGTCGGCGCGCCGCCTGTCAGCGCCTCGAACGCGCGGCGGACGAGCGTGGTGCGCAGCACTTCCTGGAAGGTGCCGATGTGCGGCAGGCCGCTGGGGCCGTAGCCTGTTTCGAACAGCACCGGCTGGCCATCGGGCCGGCGGCCGTCAGGATAACGCTTGAGCAGTTTGCGCGCCTCCTCGAACGGCCAGGCCTTGGACACGCGGGCGGCTTCGATCAGGGCAGCGTCGGTCATTGCCGGGTGCCCTTCGCGCATGAGCGCCAAGCTGGCAAGACGGGCGGCCTTCTGAGGGTACTTGTCACAATGATCCACCCTATTTTTTGAAAATGCTCGCGGCCCCGATTTCCTCTTATCTTCAAATATTTCCGGACGGAATGCCCCGTCACCATTGTCACCTTCCCCTCTTCCATTGAGGGAGAGGGAGGAGCGCCGCAGGCGCGGAAGGAGAGGGGACGGCGGCGCCAGCCGCCGCTGGCGCGGCGACCCCCTCGCGGGTCCCCGCAAAGTAATACTTTGCGGGGTGCCCCTGACCCTCTCCTGCAAGGGGAGAGGGCTATTTGGCTTTGGCGAGACGGTCATGCGCACCGCCTAAGTCATTTTCCCGCCTGTAGGACAGGCGCGATGTTTACTTTTCGTTCCGCGCTTTACATGGGTAGGCGGTGAGCGCACCGCTTCTCCTCCCTGCCCTCCACGCGAGCCACGCCGGCACCTGGCTCCGCGACCGCGACAGCACGCGGGGATGCGGCAAGGGCGATGCCGTCATGGCGGCAGCGGATACCCCGCTGCTGCTGCTCAACGCACCGCTGGTGGCGACGCGGCTCGGGTATCCGGACCTCTCGGGCCTCGACCTGCTCGAGCTGTTCGCGTTCGTGCATCCCGCGCGCTTCGCGGTGCCGACGCCGAAAGGACTGGCGCACGCGCTGGGGATGGCCGAACCCGCAGGCGACGACGCGGTGCCGGCGTTCCTGCAAGCGGCTGCCGGCACGCTGATCGAAACCTGCGAGAGCGAGGATTGGCCCGAACGCGAAGGCGCGTGGTCGACCCTCCAATCGCTCATCCGCATGCGCTGGCCGTGGGCGCAGGTGCTGCTCCCACACGTCCGCAAGCCCGAGAAAGCCGAGCGCTGGCTTTTCGCGCGCCTGCCGGAGTGGGAGGAAGCGCCGGAGCGCCCCGCTCCCGGCCACGTGCTGATCGAAGAGGAGGAAGTCGAAGGCCGCCTTGCCCGCCTCACCGGCGAAGGCGCGGAGGTGCGCGACGGGCAGCGGCGCTATGCGCGTGAGGCGAGCGCGGTGTTCGCGCCCCGCACCAAGCGCGGGGTGCCGCACGTGCTGCTGGCGCAGGCCGGCACCGGCATCGGCAAGACGCTTGGCTATCTCGCGCCCGCCCATCTGTGGAGCGAGCGGTCGGGCGGCACGGTATGGGTCTCGACCTACACCAAGAACCTCCAGCGCCAGCTCCGCCGCGAGAGCGCGCGGGCCTGGCCACACACGCGGCAGGACGGCACCCGGCCGGTGGTCGTGCGCAAGGGGCGCGAGAACTACCTCTGCCTGCTCAACCTGGAGGACGCGCTGCAGGGGGGGTTTGGCGGGCGCGCGGCGATCCTCGCCCAGCTCGTCGCCCGCTGGGCCGCCTTCAGCCAGGACGGCGACATGATCGGCGGTGACCTGCCGGGGTGGCTGGGCACGCTGTTCCGGAAGCGCGGGATTGCGGCGCTGACCGACCAGCGCGGCGAGTGCGTCTATGCCGGCTGCCCGCACTACCGGAAGTGCTTCATCGAGCATGCCGCGCGCGCCTCCGCCCAAGCCGACCTCGTCATCGCCAATCACGCGCTGGTGATGGTCAATGCGGCGCGCGGGCGCGATCATGCGCAGCGGCCGACGCGGATCGTGTTCGACGAAGGGCACCACGTGTTCGAGGCAGCGGATTCGACCTTCGCCGCCGCGCTGACCGGGGCCGAGGCGATCGAGCTCAGGCGGTGGATCGTCGGGCCGGAGAAACAGGCGCGCGGTCGTCGACGCGGCCTTGCGGCACGGCTGGCCGATGTGGCCAGCTACGACGAGGCGGGCGGCAATGCGATCGAGGCGGCGCTCGAAGCCGCGCAGGTGCTGCCGAGCGAAGGCTGGTTGCAACGGCTGGTCGAGGGCGTGCCGCACGGTTCGGTCGAGGCGCTGCTCGGCGCGGTGCGCGCGACGACTTACGCGCGCGACGAGAGCGGCGGGCAGGAGGCGGGCTACGGGATCGAGACCGAAGCCGCCGGGCTCGACGGGCCGGTGGTCGAGCTGGCGGCGCAAGCTGCGGGTGCGCTCGCCGCGATCCGCAGTCCGCTAATGAAGCTTGGCGGGCGGCTGGAGGCGATCCTCGCCGATCCGCCCGACTGGCTCGACGCGCAGGGCCGCGCGCGGATCGAGGGCGCGCGCCATTCGCTGCAGTGGCGCTGCGACCTCCTCGCGGCGTGGGAAGCGCTGCTCGACCGGCTCGGCGGCCCGGGCGACCCGGAGTTCGTCGATTGGCTGGCGGTCGAGCGCAGCGACACGCGCGAATTCGACGTCGGCCTGCACCGCCATTGGCTCGACCCGATGAAGCCGTTCGCGCGTGTCGTGCTCGAACCGGCGCACGGCGTGATGCTGACCAGCGCGACGCTCAAGGATGGCGCAGATTGGGATGCGGCGGTCGCACGCAGCGGGGCGCACCACCTCGACGCGCAGCCCCGGCTGAGCGAGGCAGAGAGTCCGTTCGACTACGCCAGCAACGCCGAAGTGCTGATCGTCACCGACATCCAGCGCGGCGACATCCCGGCGCTGGCGGGCGCGTACGGACGGATCGTCGAAGCGTGCGGCGGCGGCGTGCTCGGGCTGTTCACCGCGATCCGCCGCCTGCGCGCGGTGCACGGTCGCATCGCAGACCGCCTCGCCCGCTCGGGCCTGCCGCTCTATTCGCAGCACGTCGATCCGATCGACACCGGCACGCTGGTCGATATCTTCCGTGACGATCCCGCCGCCTCGCTCCTCGGCACCGACGCCTTGCGCGACGGGGTCGACGTGCCGGGCCGCAGCTTGCGCTGCGTGGTGATGGAGCAGGTGCCCTGGCCGCGCCCGACGATCCTCCACCGCGCGCGGCGGGCGGCGGGCGGCGGCAGCGCCTACGATGACCGCCTGATCCGCGCGCGGCTGGCGCAGGCGTTCGGGCGGCTGATCCGCTCGAAGGACGACCGCGGGCACTTCGTGGTCCTCTCGCCTGCCTTCCCTAGCCGCCTGCTTGGCGCGTTTCCGGTCGGGACACCGATCGTGCGCTGCACGCTCGACGAGGCTTTACAACGCCTCGCATCCGGTGTCTCCGGTAGCCAGGAACCGGCCGACACGGCCGCCGAGGGGATGACCTGACCTGCCCAAGCTGCTCGGCCTCCTTCGCCATGCGAAGTCCGATTGGGACGACATCGGCATGCGCGATTTCGACCGCGGGCTCAACGAGCGCGGCCGCCGCGGCGCGCGGTTGATCGGGCAGCACATCCGCGATCACGGGGTGAAGTGGGGTGCGGTCGTCGCCAGCCCTGCGGTGCGCGTCACGCAGACACTCGACGAAGCGCTGCCGGGGGTTGAGGCGCGCTACGACAAGCGGGTCTATCTCGCCGATGCCGAGACCCTTCTCGATGTCGTGCGCGAAAGCGGTGACGCAAGTGCGGTGCTACTCGCAGGGCACAATCCGGGGCTGCAGGACCTGCTGTTCGCCCTGATCCCGCCCGAAAGCGAGAACGACCTGTTCGACGAAGCCTCGGTCAAATTTCCCACCGCCACCTTCGCGGTGATCGAACTGGCGATCGACGACTGGGCGAGCCTCGACAAGGACGTTGGAAAACTGGTCCACTTCGCCCGCCCGCGCGATCTCGATCCGGCGCTGGGCCCAGAAGCCTAACGCAGCACGCGCGGACCGCTGCCGCCCTCGCCCCACTTGTCCTGCGGGTTGTAGAGGCGGCACTTCTTCAAGGACAGACAGCCGCAACCGATGCAGCCGGTCAGGTCCTCGCGCGTCTTTTCAAGCGTTGCGATCCTGGCGTCGATCGCCGCGCGCACGCCGGTGCTGATCCGCTCCCAGTCGCGCTGCGAGGGATTGCGGCCCTGTGGCAGCCGCGCCAGCTCGCGCTCGATCTCGCCCAATGACAGGCCGAGGTTCTGCGCGATCAGCACGAAGCTCAACCGGCGGATGTCGCTGCGCAGGAAGCGCCGCTGGTTGCCGCCGGTGCGCAGCGGCTCGATCAGGCCGCGTTCCTCGTAATAGCGGATCGCCGAGACCGAGAGCCCGGTGCGGCGGGCGAGATCGCCGATGGTCAAGAGGTCGCTCGATCGCAGCATCGCGAAATCTCCTTGACCTCAAGTTAGCTTGAGGTTGCATCAACGCCAAGCGGGCGATTCGATCCGCGGCTCAAGCGAGGAATTTCGATGCCCACCGGCACGCTCGAACACTGCAACATCACCGTCTCCGACCCCGAGCGCAGCGCCGCGCTGCTCGAGAAGCTGTGCGGGTGGCACGAACGCTGGCGCGGGCCGTCGCAGCTAGGCGGGCGGACGATCCACTGCGGCACCGATGACGCCTACATCGCGCTCTACACGCGCGACGGCGCCGCTGGGCCATACGCCAAGGGCGCGCCGCTCAACCATGTCGGCCTGCTGGTCGACGACCTCGACGCGGCGGAGGCGGTGGTGAAGGCCGCCGGCCTCGAACCGTTCAACCACGCCGACTACGCGCCCGGCCGCCGGTTCTACTTCTTCGACTGGGACCAGATCGAATGGGAAGTGGTCAGCTACGCCTAGGCGCCACCATTAGGCATACGGCGGCTTGTCGCGCCCCGTCGGGCTGAGGGTGAAGATCTCGCAGCCGTCTTCGGTGATGCCGATCGAGTGTTCGAACTGCGCGCTCAGGCTCTTGTCGCGCGTCACCGCGGTCCAGCCGTCGGAGAGCATCTTCACCCACGGGCGGCCGAGATTGATCATCGGTTCGATGGTCATGAACATGCCCGGGCGCAGCTCGGGCCCGGTGCCGGCCTTGGCGGCGTGGACCACCTCGGGCGCGTCGTGGAACAGGCGGCCGACGCCGTGGCCGCAGAATTCGCGGACCACGCCGTAGCGGTGCGCTTCCGCATGCGCCTGGATCGCCGCGCCGATGTCGCCGAGGCGGTTGCCGGGGCGCGCCTGCTCGATACCGATCATCAGGCATTCGTGGGTGACGTCGACCAGCCGCTTGGCCTTCAGCGGCACGTCGCCGACGAGGTACATGCGGCTGGTATCGCCGTGCCAGCAATCGAGCAGCGGGGTCACGTCGATGTTGACGATGTCGCCGTCCTTGAGCTGCTTGTCGCCCGGGATGCCGTGGCACACCACGTGGTTGATCGAGATGCAGCACGAGTGGGTGTAGCCGCGATAGCCGAGCGTCGCCGGCACCGCGCCGCCGTCGAGCGTCATCTGCCGCACCACGTCGTCGAGCTCGCCGGTGGTCACGCCGGGCTGCACCATCGGCGCTAATGCGTCGAGGATTTCGGCGGCGAGGCGCCCGGCCTTGCGCATGCCTTCGAAGCCGGCGGGGCCGTGGAGCTTGATGGTCCCGTCGCGCAGGAGGGTCTCGTCGCCGGTGACGGTCTGGTACTGGGTCATGGGGTGCACATAGGCGCTGGCCCGCGAAAAGTCACCGCTTCGCGCTGAACGCCGCCTTGTACGCCGGCTTCACTGCATCGAGCATCGCCGTCGTCATCGGGAAGTCGAGCTCGTAGGCCCCCTCCGCGTACGATCCGGCGACATAGGGCCCGTACCACACGGTGATCCGGTCGAACGTCTTGTGGTTGGACGAGCCGACCAGGATCGTCGCTTCATCGAGGTCCGGGCAGGAGGGCCAGATCTGGTCCTTTCCGTCGGTCGTTACCGGGTCCATGCCCTTCTTCACCCGCTCCTTGTTGAGCGCGTCACACAGCGGCTTGCCGATCGCATCGCCCAGCGTCTGGGGCGAGACGAAGAACTCCTCCGACTTGAACCCGCGCTTGTTGGCCTTGTCCCACACGAAGCCTTCGAGCCCGTACATCCCGTGCGCGCCGCCGGTGTAGGTGTAGAAGTCGTTCGACAGGCTGAGGTATTGCGGCAGGTCCGCGACCACCTTCCACTCGGCGCCGTAGCTGTAGGGGTTGAAGGGAAAATCGTTCTTCTTCCGGTCGGCCTGGTCCTGCTTCGCATCGGCGATCATCTCGGCCTTGGCCTTGGCGGCGTCGGAGGCGAGCCCTGCGGCGAGCTCGGGATAGGCGCCCACTTCGGCCGGGTAGGAGAATTCGTAGCTGTAGAGGTCGTTGTCCTCCTTCTCCTTGCGTGCGCTACCTTTGGCCGAGGACGAAGCGACCGAAGTCGCGCGGGCCGAGGCACTGGTCGCCTGCGCCGTCACGCCGGTCTTCTCGCGCACCTCGTCGGGCGACGAGCACGCGCCAACCAGCGCGACGGTGGTGAACAGGAGCAAGGGGCGAAGCGGCATTGGCTTTCTCCGGGCAGGCGCTAGGACGCCTCCTATGAGCAAATCGCCCGAGCTTATCCAGCCCGACCGCGGCCAGGCGGCCACCCTCATCCATCTCGTCAACAAGGATGGCTATGCGGCCTGGGCCAAGCGGCTGACCACGGGACAGCGCGCGGCGCTCGAGGGGCAGAAATTCGACGGCGGACCTTATCAGGTGGGCGTGGTGCCCGATGGCGATGGCTGGTTCGCGGTCGGCGGAGTGGCCGACCCCGCTTCGCTTTCGAGCTGGTGCCTCGCCAAGCTGGCCGAGGCGCTGCCCGCCGGCACCTATCGCCTCGCCGACGGGGAACCCGGCCCCGCGTTGTTCGGCTGGCAGACCGCGCAATATCGCTTCACCCGCTATCGCGAAGACAAGGATGCGACTGGCGCGCGTATGCTGCTGACCGGCGATGCCAAGGCGATCGAGCCGGCGCTGGCCGAGGCGTGCGCGGCTGCCAAGGTGATGGACCTGGTCAACACGGCGCCCGAGGACATGGGGCCAGCGGCGCTGGAGGCCGAGGTGGAAGTGCTCGCCAAGGCGCACAAGGCGCAAGTCAACGTGACCAAGGGCGAGGCGCTGGAGCGCGAATATCCCATGGTCCACGCGGTCGGGCGCGCGGCGGCGCGCGAGCATGCGCCGCGCCTGATCCATCTGACCTGGGGCGACACGAAGAACCCGGTGCTCGCGCTTGTCGGCAAGGGCGTGTGCTTCGACAGCGGCGGGCTCGACATCAAACCTGCGGCCGGCATGCTGCTGATGAAGAAGGACATGGGCGGCGCGGCGCACGCGCTGGCGCTCGCCGGGCTGGTGATGAGCGCGGGGCTGAAGGTGCGGCTGCACCTGCTCGTCCCCGCGGTCGAGAACGCCATCGCGGGCAATGCCTTCCGTCCGGGCGACGTGCTCCGCAGTCGCCAGGGTCTGACCGTCGAGATCACCAACACCGACGCCGAAGGGCGCCTGATCCTGGGCGACGCGCTGACCCGCGCGAGCGAGGAGAAACCCGACCTGGTCGTCGATTTCGCCCCCCTGACCGGCGCGGCGCGGGTGGCGCTGGGGCCGGACCTGCCGGCGATGATGACCCGGCGCGACGAGACCGCCGAGGCGCTCGCCGCCGCGGGCAAGGCGCACGACGACGAGGTGTGGCGCCTGCCCCTCCCCGACAGCTACCGTGAGTGGCTGAAGTCCGACATCGCGGATCTCAATAATTCGCCCGCCAACGGCTTTGCCGGCGCCAGCGTTGCGGGGCTGTTCCTCGACCGCTTCGTGGGCGAGGGAATCGACTGGGCGCACTTCGATACCTTCGCCTGGCGCCCCTCCGCGAAGCCGGGCCGGCCCAAGGGCGGCGCGGCGCTCGGCCTGCGCGCGGCGTGGCACATGCTGCAGGCGCGCTACGGGTAAACTTGCCGTTGACGCGCTCGCGCTATAAGCGCGCCGCACACCTCCCTAGGGGCCGACCTGCAACGTGACCGAATCCACCGACTATCCGCTGCCGCACGGCCAGCTTTCGCTGTCCGGCCCGGTCGCGCGTCCTGCGGTGGGAACGGTCGCGATCCGCGGCGACCTCGCGCACATCGCGCTCGCCGAGCGGTACTTGTGCGCGCATTACGTGGTGCCGCAGGTGCGCACGATCGGGCCCGAGGGCGCGGTGCTGCTGTGCCAGCCGCGCGAGGGGTCGGACGAGGTCACGAGGCTTGCTGCCGGAACCACCTTCGAAGCGCTCGACTACGCCGGCCCGTGGTGCTGGGGCTGCCTCGCGCCCGAGGGGCCGTCGGGCTACCTGCACATGACCGAGCTGGCCGCCGAGGACTGATCCGGTGGCAGCGACGGTATTCATCGATGGCGCGGTCGGCACGACCGGGCTGGAGATCGCCGACCGGCTCGCGGGCCGGAGCGAGTTCACCCTCGTCGCGCTCGACGAAGCGCGGCGCAAGGACACCGACGCGCGCCGCGAGGCGCTCAATGCGGTCGATTTCGCGATCCTGTGCCTGCCCGACGACGCCGCGCGCGAGGCGGTGGCGCTGATCGATCCGGCGAGCAAGGTGCGGGTGATCGACGCCTCGAGCGCGCATCGCGTGGCGGAGGGCTGGACCTTCGGCTTTCCCGAGGTGGTCGGCCGCGACACGGTCGCCCGGGCGCAGCTGGTCTCCAACCCCGGGTGCTATTCGACCGGCTTCATCGCGCTGATCGCACCGCTCGTGCGCGCCGGGCTGCTCCCCGCCGACTGGCCCTACACCTGCAACGCGGTGTCGGGCTACTCGGGCGGCGGCAAGAGTCTCATCGCGCGGTTCGAGGAAGACACCGACATTGCCTGGCGCGGCTATGCGCTGGGCATGGGCCACAAGCATGTGCCCGAGATGCGGGTGCGGAGCGGCCTTACCCGCGATCCGCTGTTTTCGCCCGCAGTCATCCCCGCGCACCGCGGCATGGTGGTCGAAGTGCCCCTGCCCCTGTCCGCGATGACCGGCGCCGGCACGCCGCAAGCGATGCGCGCGGCACTGGCGGAGTTTTACTCGGATAGCCAGGTGGTCCGCATGGGCACGGAGGTCGAGGGCGAACTGCTGCTGCGCAAGTCGCGCGAGCCGTCCGACGCGATGGACCTGCACGTCTTCGCCTCGGCCGATGGAGCGCAGGCGCGGCTCGTCGCGGTGCTCGACAACCTCGGCAAGGGCGCGAGCGGCGCGGCGGTCCAATCGCTCAACCTGATGGCAGGCCTCGACGAGACCGCGGGGCTGCGGCTGCCCGAAAACTAGGCAGCCGTTGCCTGCGCGCGAGGCAGGCGCGAATGCCCCCTTTCGCCGCATGTCGCGATCCTGCCGATTTCCAGCCGCTTTATTGCGCGGCTTGGCCTTTCCACGCTCCACATCATCGCCTAGCCCTGCCCCTCGGCCTTGGCACGATTCTTGATACCCAGTGCGGAGCACGAAGTGAAAGAACGTGCGTGCGGATGTGGCCGGTTCGTTCTGGCGCAGGGGATCGACGTGAAAAAGATCGAAGCGATCATCAAGCCGTTCAAGCTCGATGAGGTGAAGGAAGCGCTGCACGAAGTCGGCGTCTCGGGCATCACGGTGACCGAGGCGAAGGGCTTCGGCCGCCAGAAAGGGCATACCGAGCTCTATCGCGGGGCCGAATACGTGGTCGACTTCCTGCCCAAGGTGAAGCTGGAGGTGGTGGTGCCCGACGACCAGGCCGAGCGCGTGGTCGAGGCGATCGCCGCCGCCGCGCAGACCGGCCGCATCGGCGACGGCAAGATCTTCATCTCCACTATCGAGGGCGCGCTGCGCATCCGCACCGGCGAGCGCGACGACGCCGCCATCTGACCCTTTCTCCCGCACGCCGCGGACAATCTGCAAGGACCGTTACATGCCCACTGCAACCGAAGTGCTCGCCCAAATCAAGGACCAGGAGATCGAGTGGGTCGACCTGCGTTTCACCGACCCCAAGGGCAAATGGCAGCACCTGACCATGGTCTCGAGCGTGCTCGGCGAGGACGAGCTGGAAGACGGCTTGATGTTCGACGGTTCGTCAATCGCCGGCTGGAAGGCGATCAACGAGAGCGACATGATCCTCAAGCCCGACCTCGAGCGGGTCTATGTCGATCCGTTCAGCGCGACGCCGATGCTGATCATCTTCTGCGACATCGTCGAACCCTCGACCGGCGAATGGTACGCCCGCGATCCGCGCTCGACCGCCAAGCGCGCGGAGAATTTCCTAAAGTCGACCGGCCTCGGCGACACCGTCTATGTCGGGCCCGAAGCGGAATTCTTCATGTTCGACGACGTGCGGTTCGAGGACGGCTACGCCGCGTCGGGCTACCGCATCGACGACATCGAGCTGCCCACCAACACGGGGCGCGAATACGACAGCGGCAACATGGCGCACCGTCCGCGCGCCAAGGGCGGCTACTTCCCGGTCGCCCCGGTCGACAGTGCGGTCGACATCCGCGGCGAGATGGTCGCGACGATGCTCGAAATGGGCCTGCCGTGCGACAAGCATCACCACGAGGTCGCCGCCGCCCAGCACGAGCTCGGCCTCACCTTCGGCACGCTGGTCGAAACCGCCGACCGGATGCAAATCTACAAGTACGTCGTGCACCAGGTCGCGCATGCCTACGGCAAGACCGCGACCTTCATGCCCAAGCCGATCAAGGACGATAACGGCAGCGGGATGCACACCCACATCTCGATCTGGAACGAAGGCAAGCCGCTGTTCGCGGGCAACGGCTATGCCGGCCTCAGCGACATGTGCCTCTACTTCATCGGCGGCGTGATCAAGCACGCCAAGGCACTGAATGCGTTCACCAATCCCACCACCAACAGCTACAAGCGGCTGGTCCCGGGGTTCGAGGCGCCGGTGCTGCTGGCATACTCGGCGCGCAACCGCTCGGCGAGCTGCCGCATCCCCTACGGCGCGGGCGAGAAGGCCAAGCGGGTCGAGTTCCGCTTCCCCGACGCGATGGCCAACCCCTATCTCTGCTACGCGGCGATGCTGATGGCCGGGCTCGACGGGATCCAGAACAAGATCCACCCCGGCGAGGCGATGGACAAGAACCTCTACGACCTGCCCCCGGCAGAGCTCGCCGAGGTGCCGACGGTGTGCGGTTCCTTGCGCGAGGCGCTCGAAAGCCTGGAGGCCGACCACGCATTCCTTCTGAAGGGCGACGTGTTCACCAAGGACCAGATCGACGCCTACGTCGAGCTGCTGTGGAGCGATGTCTCGCGCTGGGAAACCACACCGAGCGCGGTCGAATACGACATGTACTTCAGCGCCTGATCCTCGGCGCGCAAACGGTTCAACCTGGGGCGCCCGAGCGATCGGGCGCCCCTTTTTGCTCGCTCAAACACGCGGAACCATCAGCCCGCGATGCGCCGCCGCCGCCATCGTGCTGACCAGCAGCAGGCCGACGAACATGCTCAGCCAATCGAGCGGCTGGGGTCCGGCGACATATCCGAGGTGCGCTAGCAGGGCCCAGCAGCCACCCACGATCGCAAGGAGGTAGAAGGCGGCGGCGCCGGCCTCGTGCGACAGTTGCTTCATGAATTCGTCCATGCGCTTCTGTTGCCGCCAGCCAAGGATGCAGGCGAGGAGGAGCAGTCCGAGCACTCCCGCCAGCGCGAGCGGCGCCGCGACCGGTCCCGCCGGTGCGGCAATCGCGGCGAGGATCAACGCCAGTCCCATCGCGGCGGTGGAGATCGCGCTGTTCGCCAGCATGGTCCGCTGCTCGCGCAGTTCGTCCGCGTCCTCGACGTTGAGGAACCGCGACCCGGCGCCAGGGTTCGCGACGCCGAACCCCACCGCGATAGCACACACGAGATAGACCACGCCCACCAGCACCGCGATTTCGCGCGAGGTACCGAGCTCTCCCAAAGTTCCGCTGCCGATCACCAACAGCGCCGCGGCGGACGCGAGCCCGCCGAGGATGCCGCCGACGAGCAGGCTGAGCACGGTCTTGCGGCGCGCGGCGCCGGGCTTGGCATTGGCTTGGGTCATGTCATTCCCCTTCCGGAATCCAGTGATCGATGAACAGTTCGGGCACCGCGACCCCGAACAGCCGCGCCATGCGCAGCGCCAGGGGCAGCGAGGGATCATACTTGTCGGTTTCGACCGCGTTGACCGTCTGCCGCGACACGCCGAGGCGGCGGGCGAGCTCGCCCTGGCTCCACCCCTTGGCTTCCCGATGGACGCGCAGACGATTTTCCACCGGCTCTCCGTATGCTGACAAGAGCACTTTACAGTCAAGAATGTTTGTCAGTCAAGAACTCTTTACACACGAGAAATCGTTTTCCTACAATGGTGAACCCGGCCTAGTTCCCCTGCCCCGACCGCGAATCGAGAGGCCCATCATGCAGCGCAAGATCATCTTCGACGCGGTCCGGCGGATGCTCGGACGCGGGTTTCGGCAGGCGGAAGTGGCGGCGCTGGATGCGGCGATCGGCCTGGCCGAGGACGATAGCGTGCGCAGCGTCAGCACGGCGGGAATCGCGCTGATCCAGCGGTTCGAGGGTTGCGCCAAGGTTCGCGGTGACGGGCTGGTCGAAGCCTATCCCGATCCCGGTACGGGCGGTGCGCCGTGGACCATCGGCTGGGGCGCGACTGGGCCCCACATCGTCCAGGGCACCGTCTGGACGCGCGCCGAGTGCGACGCGCGGCTGGCCGCCGACCTCGTGCGTTATGCTGGCGAGGTCTCGGCTGCGATCGGCGGCGCGCCAACCACGCAGGCGCAGTTCGATGCGCTCGTCGGCTTCCACTACAACACCGGCGCCATCGCTTCCGCGACGCTGACCCGGCGGCACGTCGCGGGCGACTACGCGGCGGCAGCGGCGGAGTTTGCGCGCTGGAACCGCGCGGGCGGGCGCGTGCTGCAGGGACTGGTGCGACGGCGCGCGGCGGAGGCGGCGCTCTACGCCGGGTGAACGCGCGCCGACGAGAAGTTGTTCTATGTTAATGGAACCGAGCGCTCGAAACGTCCGTTGACCCGATCAAAGGAGATTTTCGATGCGCATGTTGATGCTAGGCGCGGCGAGCCTTGCGCTGGCCGCCAGCGGAGCCCTCGCCGACCCGGGCAAGGGTGGCGGGGGTGGCCACGGCAGCGGTAATGGCGGCGGTCATGCGGCCGCTGCGAACCCCGGCCACGGTGGGGGCAACGGCGGCGGCGGCGATGGCCGTGGCAACAGTAGCC
>JAEWKG010000321.1 GCA_023386135.1 Pseudomonadota bacterium
TCTTCATCCTGTCGGTGACTTGGATAACGGCTCAAGCCGCTGATTTTGGGAATGGTGCGCCCGACAGGATTCGAACCTGTGGCCCCCAGATTAGGAATCTGGTGCTCTATCCTGCTGAGCTACGGGCGCGCCGCAGGCAGCCTTATCGCTGGCGCCGATTGCTGACAATCGCTGTTGCCCTTGCGCCTTGTCCTGCGGGCGCTAGTCACCAAGCATGGACGAGCGAGACGACCTGGCGGAGATCCGCCGCGCGGTGCGCGCGCTGTGCGCGGAATTTCCCGGCGAATACTGGCGCGAGAAGGACCGCGATCGTGCTTACCCCGGCGAGTTCGTCGACGCGCTGACCCGCGCCGGCTTCCTCGCCGCGCTGATCCCGGAGGAGTTCGGTGGCAGCGGGCTCAAGCTCGACGCCGCGGCAGTGATCATGGAGGAAATCCAGGCAGCCGGGTGCAACGGCGCCAGCGCGCACGCGCAAATGTACATCATGAATACGCTGCTGCGTTATGGCAGCGCGGGGCAGAAGGCCGCCTACCTGCCCGGGATCGCCAGCGGCGACCTGAGGTTGCAGGCGTTCGGGGTGTCCGAGCCGACCAGCGGGACTGACACGCTCTCGCTCAAGACCCGCGCGGTGCGGGACGGCGATCACTATGTGGTCAACGGCCAGAAGATCTGGACCAGCCGCGCCGAACATTCCGACCTCATGTTGCTGCTCGCCCGCACTACGCCCCGCGAGGAGGTGGCCAAGCGCACCGAGGGGCTGTCGATCTTCCTCGTCGACATGCGAGAAGCGGTCGGCAACGGTCTGACTATCAAGCCAATTCGCACGCTGATGAACCACTCGACTACCGAAGTGTTCTTCGACGACCTGCGCATTCCGGCAGCCTCGCTGATCGGCGAGGAGGGGGAGGGCTTCCGCTACATCCTCTCCGGCATGAACGCCGAGCGTATCCTCATCGCGGCGGAGTGCGTGGGCGATGCCAAGTGGTTCATCGACCGCGCCAGCAGCTATGCCAAGGAGCGTCAGGTGTTCGGCCGCCCGATCGGACAAAACCAGGGAATTCAGTTCCCTATTGCCCGCTGTTACGCCCAGATGCGCGCCGCCGAATTGATGGTGCACCACGCCGCTCAGGCCTACGACGCCGACGGCAACCCGGGTGAATACGCCAACATGGCCAAGCTGCTGGCCAGCGAGGCGAGCTGGGCGGCGGCCGACATGTGCGTGCAGACCTTCGGCGGCTTCGGTTTCGCCGAGGAATACGACGTCGAGCGCAAGTTCCGCGAGGCGCGGCTATATACGGTGGCGCCGATCAGTACGAACCTGATCCTGTCCTACCTTGCCGAGCATGTGCTCGGGCTACCGCGGAGCTACTGAGCGGCGATCGCCGCCGCACTTTCGTGCAGTGCCGCCTCGGTGCGCGCGACGGCGGCGGGATCGTCGAGCGAGACTCCGTCGCGGATTACCCGCAGGTGCCATCCACCGCGCTCGCGGCACGCGATGCCCGAAATGTCGCTGCTCACGAACGCGCGGCACGGGACGCCCGCGCCGTCGGCGAACCTCGCGAGCGTGCGCGTGCCGGGCATGTCGGTCTTGCTGTCGAGCGACTTGGCCAGGTCTCCGGCAGCATAAGTCAATCCATCGCGCTCGACTGTCGATCCGCCAGCGAACAAGCGAATCGCGATCACAGCCGCGACGACCATCAGCGCCGGAACGGCAAGACGGAGGGTGCGGCGCGGTGTCATGACGGCACTTTACGGCCCGTTTGTCGCACGAACAGCACAAACGCGGGTATGGTTGAGGCTCTTTGCCAATTCGCAGGACAAAGCGCTTGAAACGCGTGGTTAACTGTGATTCTGTCGCAATTGTGACACGCGAAGGCCACACCATCTCGTCCCCCCGCGAACGGCTGACCCAGGGCGTGGCCCTGTTCCTGCTGCTCGCCATGGGCGGACTGGCGATTGCCGGGCCGAGCGGACTGCTCGCCTGGGGCGAGAACCTGCGCTTGCTCGACCAACGACGCGCCGAGATCGCGCAGCTTACGCACGCGCGCAACGAGCTCAAGCTCCAGGTCAATGCGCTCGATCCCAACCATGCCGATCCCGACCTGGTGGGCGAACTCATTCGCAAGAACCTCAACGTGGTCCATCCCGACGAGGTCGTGATCACGCTCAAGCCGGGCCGTTAGAGGCCGCATTTCCGCTACGGCAGATTAAGCACCGCGCAAGTTGCGCGCGTCGTTGCCTTGCGCCATAGCCGGCTCTCGCAACGCCACCTCCCCGGCGAGACCAGAACAACGAGGACCCGCACCTTGGCCAAACCAGCCAGCAAGGGCAAAGCCGCGACAAAGCCCGCGCCCGCCGCCTCCAGCGACACCGATTTCGTGCTTCACTCGCTGCAGGAAAAGCACGCGCAATCACCACGTTACCAGGCGAACGACGAAGAGCTTCTGAAGTTCTACGAACAGATGCTGCTGATCCGCCGCTTCGAGGAACGCGCGGGCCAGCTCTATGGCCTTGGGCTCATCGGGGGCTTCTGCCACCTCTACATCGGTCAGGAAGCGGTCGCGATCGGGCTGCAGAGCGCGCTCGACAACGACAAGGACAGCGTGATCACCGGCTACCGCGACCACGGCCACATGCTCGCCTACGGCATCGACCCCAAGGTCATCATGGCCGAGCTGACCGGGCGCGAGGCCGGGATCAGCAAGGGCAAGGGCGGGTCGATGCACATGTTCTCGACCGAGCATAAGTTCTATGGCGGCCACGGCATCGTCGGCGCGCAGGTCGCGCTCGGCGGAGGCCTTGCCCTGGCGCATCAGTACCGGAACGACGGCGGCCTGTGCCTCGCCTACTTCGGCGACGGCGCGGCAAACCAGGGCCAGGTCTACGAGACCTTCAACATGGCGTCGCTGTGGAAGCTGCCGATCGTGTTCGCGATCGAGAACAACCAGTACGCGATGGGGACCAGCACCGCGCGCTCGAGCGCCGAGACCGAGTTCTACCGCCGCGGCACCGCGTTCCGCATTCCCGGCATGGACGTGAACGGCATGGACGTGCTCGAGGTTCGCCAGGCGGCCGAGCTCGCGTTCAAGCACGTGCGCGCGGGCAACGGGCCGGTGCTGATGGAGCTCAACACCTATCGCTACCGCGGGCACTCGATGTCCGACCCGGCCAAGTACCGCACCCGCGAGGAGGTGCAGGACCAGCGCGAACACAACGACCCGATCGAGCGGGCGAAGAAGGAACTGATGGAACGCGGCCGCAGCGAGGACGAGTTGAAGGATATCGACAAGCGCATCCGCGCGCAGGTGTCGGAGGCGGCAGACTTCTCCGAAAGCTCGCCCGAGCCGGCGCCGGCCGAACTCTACACCGACGTTCTGGTGGAGAGCTACTGATGGCGCTCGAACTCAAAATGCCCGCGCTCTCGCCGACGATGGAGGAGGGCACGCTCGCCTAGTGGCTTGTCAAGGAAGGCGACGAGGTCCGCTCGGGTGACGTGCTCGCCGAGATCGAGACCGACTAGGCGACGATGGAATTCGAGGCGGTCGACGAAGGCACCATCGGCAAGATCC
>JAEWKG010000014.1 GCA_023386135.1 Pseudomonadota bacterium
CACCCCCGCCCAATCGACCGCGGCCGGTCCGGGGGGCGGGGCGGAGGCCGCGGTCGCGGCCGGCATCGCGGCAGCGCGCGCAGCCATGTCTTCCAGCGATTTCGCCAGCGTGCCGGGATCGGGCATGTCGCTGGCGTGCAGCGCTCGTAGCAGCGCCATCTGCGCGGCGACCAGCTGGTCGGGCGCGCTGCGCACCTCGTCGTAGCCCTTGAGCAGGAGCTGCCACAGGCGGTGCAGCTGCCCCGGCGAGAGGCGCTGCGCCCATTCCTCGATCACCGCGCGCTCTTCGGGCGTGGGCGCATCGGCGCCGCTGCCGCCGACCTGGCAGACGGTGATCTTGTTGGTCAGTTCCATCAGGCTGCGCATCAGCGCCATCGGCTCGACCCCGAGCGCGTACTGGTCGGCGAGGGCCGCCATCAGGCCCTTGGCGTCGCCTGCCAGCAGAAGACCGAACAGCCGCCGCTGCGCGCCCTTGTCGGCGAGGCCGAGCATGTCGCGCACCCGCGTGGCGGTGACCTTGCCTTCGGTGTCGAGATCGGCGTGGGCGATCGCTTGGTCGAGGATGGACAGGCCGTCGCGGACCGAGCCCTCGGCGGCGCCGGCGATCAGGTGCAGCGCCTCGTCGTCGGCCTCCACCCCTTCCTGTCGGCAGATGCTGGCGAAGTGTTGCTGGAGCAGCTCGGTGGGAATGCGGCGCAGGTCGAAGCGCTGGGTGCGGCTGAGCACGGTGACCGGCAACTTCTCGACCTCGGTGGTCGCGAAGAGGAACTTTACGTGGCTCGGCGGTTCCTCAAGTGTCTTGAGCAAGGCATTGAAAGCATTGCGCGACAGCATGTGGACTTCGTCGATGATGTAGATCTTGTAGCGCGCGCTGACCGCGGCGTAGCGGACCGCCTCGATAATCTCGCGCACGTCGTCGACGCCGGTGTTGGAGGCGGCATCCATCTCGATCACGTCGATGTGGCGCCCTTCGGCGATGGCGCGGCACGGCTCGCATACGCCGCACGGATCGATCGTCGGGCCGCCCTTCCCGTCGGGGCCGATGCAGTTCAAGGCCTTCGCGATCAGCCGCGCGGTCGAGGTCTTGCCCACCCCGCGCACGCCGGTCATCAGGAAGGCATGCGCCAGCCGGTCGCGCTTGATCGCGTTGGCGAGAGTGCGGACCATCGGCTCCTGGCCGATCAGTTCGCTGAAAGTCTGCGGCCGGTACTTTCGCGCCAGAACCCGGTAGGGTTGGGCCGCCTGGGAAGGCGCCGATGGCTGCGAATGAAGCGCTTGATCGGGCGCCGAACGCTGCTGTTCCGCGCCGAACATCGAGTTTTGGCCAGCTGCCTCGAGCTCGGCCGCCGTCGGGGCGCGCTCGTCTTCGTCTTCGGACGGGGTCTCGCCGAACATGTCCCCGGAATCGCTCATGACGCGAAGCTAGGGGTTGGCGAGGCGAATGTCATGCGATGATGGAGGAGCCGGCCGACCCGCCGCAACCCGTTGTGGCTGCTTCCTTCCGGACCTGACCAGGTTGGCGGACGCAAGCGTCCGACCGACTCCCGGGCGGGCATATGGCGGGGACGCGGCGCGTTTGCAAGCGTCGCTAGCCCACCCCCGACCCCTCCCGCCTGCGGGAGGGGAGCGAGACTTGGCGAACCGCAGGTGAGCCTAGCCGCAGCGGGGTGGGCTGCGCGCTAGCGGAAATTATCCGCGTAGGCCTGCAGCTTGAGCCGCTTGGGTGGAGTCGGCTGGACCTTTGCCGGAATACCGTAGCGATCGGCATAGGCAGTCGCCTCGCCCACGGTCGGGAACGTCAGCACAACCTGCGCCTGCGTATCGCCGCTGCCGGTCCAGCCCATCAGCGGGTCGGGGACCCGAGCTTCGGACTGCTCGAATTCGAGAACCCATTCGTCGGTCCGGGCCTTGCCGGACTGCATGGCGTTCTTGGGGCGTTGGAAAATACGTGCGGCCATGAGGGGGCCCTTAATTCAGCTTTCGCCGCGGGCAAAGGCGTTCTTGGTCTTGAGGCTGGGCTTTTCCGCCCACGGCGCGTCGGGCCAGCGGTGCTTGGGGTAGCGGCCCTTCATCTCCTTCTTCACCTCAACCCAACTGCCGCGCCAAAAGCCGGGCAGATCGCGGGTCGACTGGATCGGCCGGCCCGCCGGACTGGTCAGCTTGAGCAGCAGAGGCGTGGTGCCGATCATCGGCTGCGCTTCGAGCCCGAACAGCGCCTGGACCCTCACCTCGACACTGGGCGCATCGTCGCCGGCGTAGTCGATCGGATGGGTTGTGCCGGCGGGGCTGGTGAAATGGCGCGGCGCGAGCCGGTCGAGGCGCTGTCGGCTGTCCCAGTCGAGCAACGCGAGGAGCGCATCGGCCACCTGTCCCTTGCCAAGCGCGAGATCGCGACGCCCGATCAGCATGGGGCGCAGCCACTGGTCGGCGTTTTCGCGCAGCGCCTCCTCGCCGAGCGCGCCGATGCCGGCAAAGCGCGCGCGGGCGAGCAAATCGCGCGGAACGATCGGGGTGAGGTCTTCAAGCGCCTTGGCGGCCAGCAGGTCGGCGATCGCCTCGGGATTGGGCGACGGGTCGGGGCCAGAGGCAAGCGTGATCGCGCCGATTCGGCGCTCGAGCCGGGCTTCAACCCGTTCGCCAGTCCACGTCAGGCGGCTGCGCTGGTCTATATGCTCGGCAAGCCAGCGTTCGACGTCGGCGGTCTCAAGCGGCAGTGCAGCGGTGATACGCGCGCCTTTGGCCGAGCCCTGCGCGTCGCCGATCGCCAGCCACTCCGCGCGTGCCAGCGGGCTTGCCGGGTCGAGCATGTAGCCGCGTCCGCCAGCGGACAGCCAGGTCTCGCCCGACGGATCGCGCCGCCGCGCCAGATTATCGGGCAACCCGGCGAGGAGCAGGAT
>JAEWKG010000057.1 GCA_023386135.1 Pseudomonadota bacterium
CGACTGTACCCAGTTTGGGTGGCAGGGTGGGGGAGTGGGCTGGTGCCGCAAGGACCGGACGGAGGTCGGTCCGCACCGTTCAGATGCCGAAGCTCGAACCGCAACCGCAACCGGCGGCAGCCTGCGGATTCTCGACCTTGAACGCCGCGCCGCCCAATGATTCGACGAAATCGACCGTGCTGCCAGCGATGAGATCGAGACTGATCGGATCGACCACCAGCCGCACGCCGTCGGTTTCGCTGATCGAATCGTCGCCTTCGGGCGCGTCGGCGAGATCGAACTTGTACTGGAAGCCCGAGCAACCACCGCCTTCCACCGCGAGACGCAGGATGGCGGGCTTGCCCGTCTTCTGCGCGATCGCGGCCACGCGCTTCGCGGCATTCGGAGTAAGGGTGAGCGGCTCGGTCATCGCAGGCGATATGGGGCGTGGGGCGGCTGTGCTCAACCCGCTCGCGTCAGGCGCTCTGGATATAGACCCGCATCGCCTCCGCCTCGCCGGCGATGGCGTCGATCTGCGCCTTCACCAGGTCGCCGATCGAGACGAACCCGCGCATCGCGCCGCCTTCGACCACCGGCAGGTGGCGGATCCGGCGCCGGGTCATCATCTCGAGCGCGTCGTCGATGCGGGTGCGCTGGTCGATGGTGATCGCGGGCGCGGTCATCACCTCGCGCACCGGCTTGTCGAGGCTCGCCTCGCCTTCGCGCTCGAGACAGTAGATCACGTCGCGATCGGAGAAGATGCCGACGACCTCGTCGCCGCGCATGACCGGCATCGCGCCGATCCTTCGCTGCGCCAGGAGCGACAGCGCATCGCGCATGGCCATGTCGGCGTCGCAGGTGACGATCTCGGCGCCGCCTCGGCGCGATATCAGGTGGGCGATGTCCATCGGACTCTCCCTTCTCTCTATACCCAGGGTGCGAAGAATGCCACGAATCCTTGGCTTTGGCCAGCGCGGGACATTGCCACCGTCCACCGGCTGGCCCATCTAGCCCAAGCATGGCGAAGCATTCCCCGCTCGACGACCCTGACAGCGCTGCGTTCGCGTGGGCGCGGTGGAAGCGGATGATGCGGCTGATGGGCGCGGTCACAGCTGCCACGGTGATCGCGGTGCTCGCCTATCTGTGGTTCACCCAGCCGCTGCTGACGATCCACTTCTACATCGCGACCGCGCTGGGCGTCGGCGTGTCGATGCTGCTGATGAGCGCATTGATGGGCCTCGTGTTCATGTCGAACGGCACCGGCCACGACGACTCGGTCGGCGACTAGCCCGCCGCGGACACCTCGCGCAGGCGCAGCTCCTCGACCGGTTCGCCGCCGATCAGATGCCGCTGGATGATCTGCTCGAGCCCCGCCTCATCGCACGAGTGAAACCACACCCGGTCGGGCCACAAGACCGCGACCGGGCCCGCCGCGCAGATCTGCAGGCAGTCAGCTTTTGTTCGCTGCACGACAGTGCCGACGAGGCCAAGCTCCTTCAGCCGCCGCTTGAGGTAGTTCCACGCGCGCATACCTTCCTCGCGCGAACAGCACGCCTGCTTGTCCGACATTGCGCACAGGAAGATGTGCCGCTGGACATGCTCACCGCCGATCTTGCCCAGCGCGGCGCGCGCCTGCTCGAGATCGGCGGGATTGGTCACTTGTTCGTGCTTTGGGAAGGCTTCAGCCACCGCGCGAGCCAGTCGAACACCGTCTGGTGCCACTGCAGCGAGTTCTTCGGCTTGAGCACCCAATGGTTCTCGTCCGGGAACACCAGCAGCTCGGCCGGCACCTGCTTCATCTGCAGGGCGGTGAAGGCGGCGAGGCCCTGCGTGTAGGGGATGCGGAAGTCCTTCTCGCTGGTGACGACCAGCATCGGCGTCTTCCACTGGTCGACGTAGTTGACCGGATTCCACTTCTCGTATGCGGCGGGGTCCTCGAAGTAGGTCTTCCCGCCGTGCTCCCAGGTGTCGAACCATAGCTCTTCGGTTTCGTAGGCCATGGCGCGGGCATCGAACACGCCATCGTGCTGGACCAGGCACTTGAACTTGTCGGGCCAGCGGCCGGCGATCCAGTTCATCATGTACCCGCCGTAGCTCGCGCCCATCGCGCAGGCGTTGTCGGTATCGACCTGCGGATCGAGCGCCGCTGCGGCGGCGAAGCCCTTCTGCAGGTCCTCGAGCGGCTTGCCGCCCCAGTCGTTGGTGATCGCGTCGGTGAAGCCCTGGCCGTAACCGGTGCTGCCGTGGAAATCGACCGAGACCACCGCATAACCCTGGCTCGCCACCACCCGCGGGTTCCAGCGGTTCGACCACGAATCGTCGAAGCTGCCCTGCGGCCCGCCATGGACGTAGAGGATCGCCGGCATCGGGCCCTTGCGGCCATCGAGCTTGGTGATCTGGCCCCACACAGTATCGCCGTTCGCGCCCTTGAAGCTGAAGCGGCGGGTGACGATCGGAGCGCGCTTGCCCAATATCGAGGTGGCGACATCGGTGACCGGCATCGCCTGCCCCCAATTGCGCGCGACGTAGAGCTCGCTCGGCGCCCCGATCGAGTTGCGGGTGAACACCAGGTCGCCGCCGGTGAGCGGCACCACATCGCCGATGTGCGCCTCGTTACCGGCCATCAGGTCGAGCTTCTCGACCTTGCCGCTCATCGGATCGATGCGGAACGCCGGATTGTCGAGCACGTCGCCGGCGGTGGCGACGATCCACTTTGAGTCGGGCGTCCAGGCGAGCGAGCCGACCGAGCGGTCCCACTCGGTGGTCAGCGCGCGCACCTTGCCGGTGGCGAGCTCGCGCAGCATGACCGTCAGCTTGTCGGCCTCGTATCCCGGCCTGGCCATCGCGGCGTAGGCGAGCCATTTGCCGTCGGGCGAGGGCGCCGGGAGCGTGTCGGTCGCGTGGTTGCTCTCGGTGAGGTTGACCGGCGAGCGGCCCGACAGGTCGTTGAACCACAGGTCGATGTTGGTCGAGCGCGGCTCGTCCGCGTCGGCCTTGCGCGCGGCGAAGAACAGGCCGTGGCTGTCGGCGGCCCAGGCTATGTCCTCGTTGCCGCCGAACGGCTTGGTCGGGGTGTCGCCGACCAGCGCGGTCTTGCCCCCAGAAGATTTGGGCGGCCCGTCGAGAGGAACGCCGTCGCCGCTCGCCTTGCCGCCCACCAGCGGGAAGGCGAAGGTGCGGCCATAGACGCCGGGCGTTTCCCATTGGTCCCAGTGCCGCACGAAGCCCGTGCTCGCGTCGTAGAGGCGCCCGGTGCCGGGGCCGGGGAGATGCGTCGAGCCGTCGGGATCGCAGCCGAAGCTCGCGCACTCGCGGCCGATGTCGCCGAACACCGCGATCTTGGTGGCGTCGGGTGACACCGTGAAACCGCCGACCGCCGCCTTGAGCGCGGTGACCTGCGACAGTTCGCCAACCGCCCCGGCGGCAGTGACCCGCGCGCGCCACACCTGGTCGGTGTTACCGGCGCCGCGGTCGGACAGGAAGTAAAGGTAGCCGTCGTCCGCGAACGCCGGGCTGCTCGCGCTCCCGCCGAGGTCGAGCTTGACCGGCGCGGCGCGCTTGTCGCTGAGGCTACGGGCATAGAGTGCGGTGGTGCGCTGGTAGCTCGCGGGATCGGTCTCCGTAACCGGATACACCGCGAGCGAGCCGTCGGCGCTCACCGCCGGGGTACCGAGCCGGGGCAGGGTGATCAGGTCCTGCGCGGTCATCGGCGACCGCGTGTCGGGCTTGGCAGGCTTGGCCTTGGCGGCGGCAGGGCTGGGAAGTGCGCACAGCGCGGCGAGGGCGGCGAGCCCGGGAAGCGTTCTCATGCGGTCCGCGTAGCTTGCGGACCGGCAGGTGAAAAGCGGCTTTAGCCGCGCTTGCCGGCGATCCGCGCGATCTCGTCCTTGACCAGCCGCTCGACCATGTCGGGCAGGTTCTTGTCGAGCCATTCGCTGAGCACCGGGCGCAGCAACTCGCGGGTCAGGCCTTCGAGCGAGGTCTCGCCCGAGCGGACGATCTGCGGCGGCATGCTGGGTTCCGACAGGAGCGCCAGCGCGGCGAGGTTGTCGCGCATCGACACGCGCGCGGCCTCGGTCACCAGCGGCGCGACGACTTCGATCGCGTCTTCGTCCTCGATCGCATCCTCGTCCTCGTCGGCGAAGTCGTCCTCTGGGATG
>JAEWKG010000084.1 GCA_023386135.1 Pseudomonadota bacterium
GTCGGCTGGCCCTTGATCCACTCGGGGCCGAGCGGCTTGTAGGCGCTCGCTCCGGGGGCGACCTTGTCGCTCGAGGCATCGGCCTTGTCGTCCACCGCGCCGGCAGCCTGCGCACCCAGCTTGTCGGCGGCGGGCGCCGCCTCGGTGGCAGCGGCGGGCTGGCTTGCGGCCGCGGCCGGCGCGGGGGCCGCTTGGGCGAACACAGCTTGCGGCGACAACGCCAGCAGCAGCGCTGCCCAAGCCCCCATCATTACACGGGGCGCGCTGAACAAACGGGCGGTCGATTTGCCGGGAATCATCGGTGCGAAGCTTTCCGTCTTGCTTGTTATTATGCCTGGTTCCCCACCCCTCAATGCAGGCCGGAAACACCCCGCTGGATGGGGGTTTGGGCGGGCCTATACGCGCGCTTGCCCCATGCCTCAAGCGCTTCTAGGGAGATTTTTGACCGCCTTTCCCCGCCCCTTTCAAAGCTTCGGGCCACCGATGACCGACGAAGACGTGCTGCACGAATTCCGCGCCTCCGAAGCTTTGCTCGAAGGGCACTTCCGCCTGTCGAGCGGGCGCCACAGCGGCCACTACCTGCAATGCGCGCGAGTCTTGATGAACCCGGAACGCGCCGACCTCCTTGCCCGCGCGCTGGCCGCCAGGCTCCCGCGCGAGCTGCGTGCCGAGATCGACGTGGTGGTGAGCCCGGCGATGGGCGGCCTCATCATCGGGCACGAGATGGGCCGCGCGCTCAACAAGGATGCCATGTTCCTCGAGCGCCCCACCGGCACGTTTGAGCTGCGCCGCGGCTTCCGCCTGGCGCCGGGCGCCAAAGTGCTGATGGTCGAGGACGTGGTCACCACCGGCCTCTCCAGCCGCGAGGCGATTGAGGCGGTCGCCCGCGAAGGCGGCGAGGTGCTGGCCGAAGCGGCGCTGGTCGACCGTTCGAACGGGTCGGTCGATCTCGGCGTGCCGTTCTACCCGCTGATCGCCATCAACTTCCCCACTTATGCCGACGATGAAGTCCCCGCCGATCTCGCGGCGATCCCCGTGACCAAGCCCGGGAGCCGCGCGGCTTGACGTCTCGCCTCCGTCTCGGCGTCAACATCGATCACGTCGCCACCATCCGCAACGCGCGCGGCGGCGACCATCCCGATCCGGTGCGCGCGGCCGAGATCGTCGCGGCCTGCGGCGGCGACGGCATCACCGCGCACCTGCGCGAAGACCGCCGCCACATCCGCGATGCGGACCTCGCCCGCATCCAGGCGGCGACCGACCTGCCGCTCAATCTCGAAATGGCCGCGACCGACGAGATGCTGGAGATCGCGCTCCGGCACAGTCCGCACGCGGCGTGCATCGTGCCGGAGCGGCGCGAGGAGCGCACCACCGAGGGCGGGCTCGACGCCGCCGGCCAGCACAACCGCCTCGCCCCGATCGTCGCGCGGCTGACCGACGCCGGCATCCGCGTCAGCCTGTTCATTGCGCCCGCGGAGCGGCAGATCGAAGCCGCGCTGCGTCTGAAGGCGCCGGTGGTCGAACTGCACACCGGCGAATACGCGCACGCCACGGGTGATCAGGTGGCAGTTCAATTGAGGCGCATCGCCGACATGGCGGCCCTCGCCGCCAAGAACGGCATCGAACCGCATGCCGGGCATGGGCTGACCTACGAAAACGTCCAGCCGATCGCCGCCATTCCGCAACTCGCCGAGCTCAACATCGGCCACTACCTCGTCGGCGAGGCGGTGTTCGTAGGGCTGGAAGCCGCGGTGCGCCGGATGCGCGACCTGATGGACGACGCGCGGTGAGCAACTTCCTTCGATCCTCCCTGTTCTGCGGAGCAGGATGGGGAGGTGGCGCGCGCCGCAAGGCGCGTGACGGAGGGGTCGTGCGGCGCTCGCTACCCCTCCACCACCGCCTGCGGCGGCGGTCCCCCTCCCCATTGCTGTGCAACGGGGAGGATCTTGCGTGATCATCGGCCTCGGCTCCGACCTCACCAACATGGACCGCATCGCCAACTCGCTCGAGCGGTGGGGCGAGAAGTTCGAGGCGCGCTGCTTCACCGATGTCGAGCGGGCCAAGGCGGCGCGGCGGCCCTACACCCGCGTCGGCACGTTCGCGAAGCGGTGGGCGGCCAAGGAGGCCTATGCCAAGGCGGTTGGCACCGGCTTCAAGCGCGGCGTGTTCCACAAGGACATCGGCGTGGTGAACGCGCCGTCGGGTGCGCCGACCCTCGCGCTGACCGGCGGGGCCGCCTTGCGGCTTGCCGAAATCGTGCCGGAAGGCCATGAGGCGCGCATTCATCTGACCCTAACCGACGACCATCCATGGGCGCAGGCCTTCGTCGTCATCGAGGCTCTCCCCCTTTGAACACCTTAAGCGAAGCCCACCCCGTGAGCGAACCCGACAAGAAGAAAGCCGAGAAGGTCAATTGGCTCGCCGAGCTGCGCGGCCTGGCGCTGATGCTGCTGGCGGTGCTGGCGTTCCACAGCCTGGTCGCCAAGCCGTTCTACATTCCATCGACCTCGATGGTCCCCAACCTGATGGTCGGCGACCGGCTGGTGGTGTCGAAGTACCCCTTCGGCTGGAGCTGGGTCTCGGCAAGCTTCCACGTCCTCCCGCGCAGCAGCGGCCGCGTGTGGCCGGCGACGCCGCAATACGGCGACATCGTCATCGCCGTGCCGCCCGACCGCGACGAGGATTACATCAAGCGCGTGATCGGCCTTCCCGGGGATCGAATCGCGGTGGTCAACGGCCAGGTGATCCTCAACGGCAAGCCAGTGCCCCAGAAGGTCGAGCCCGACATCCGCATCCCGGTCGATGCGCAAGTGTGCGAAGGCCGCCCGTGCCTCGAATACTGGGACAATTATCGCCAGCGCGGCGCCGACGGGAAGGATTACTACCAGGTCCCCGCGCTGCGCGAGACGCTGCCGAACGGGGCCACTTACCTGATCGTCGACACCGAGAACCAGATGCTGGACAACTATCCGGAGACGGTGGTCCCGAAGGATCACGTATTCCTGATGGGTGACAACCGCGACCATTCCGCCGACAGCCGCGCGGAGACCTGGGAGCGCGGGCTTGGCGGTCCGGTGCCCCTCGCCAACGTCGGCGGCCGGGCGGAGTTCATCACCTTCTCGCTCGACGGGACGACGACCTGGAACCCGGCGACGTGGTGGAGCTCGCTGCGCGGCGGCCGTGCGTGGACCACCCTGCGCCCGCCGCTCGCAACCAGCGGGACGCGATGACCGATCCGGAAGTCGCCGCGGATCCGATCGAGGGCACGGGTCCGGTCGGCCCGAGTCCCACCCATATCGAGAGCCCCGAGCTCCGCCGCGAGGCCAACCGCGCGCTGATCTGGGGTCTGGTGATCGGCCTGCTGGTGCTGGCGATCTACCTGTCGCAATCGCTGCTCGTCGTGTTCGGCGCGCTGGTGCTCGCGTGCATGCTCGACGGCGGCGCGCGCCTGCTCGGCCGTTGGGTGCCACTCGGACGTGGCTGGCGGGTGATGATCGTGCTGGTCGTCGCGGTCGCCTTCATCACCTGGCTGGTGCAGTTCGCCGGCGCGCAGATCGCCGCGCAGGCCGCCGAATTCCCGGCGCTCATCACCACGCAACTCGGCCGCCTGGTCGCCTTCCTGCGTTCCAAGGGCCTCGATATCGGGCAGGACGACCTGCAGAACCTCGCCGCCCAGGCGATGAGCGGCGTCGGTACGTTGGGCCGCGTCGTCGGCGGATTCCTGGGCGCGGTCACCACCGCGGTGCTGATGCTGACGATCGGCATCTACCTCGCGGTCGATCCGCGGCCGTACGAGCGCGGCCTGTCGTGGATGATCGCCGAGCGGCACCGCGCGCATGTCGCCGACACGCTCGACCACATGGCCTACAACCTGCGGCGTCTTCTCGCCGGGCGCCTGCTCGGCATGGTCGCGGAAGGGTTCTTCACCTGGGGCCTGCTGTCGCTGATCGGGGTGCCGATGGCTGCGCTGCTCGGCCTCATCACCGGCATCCTCGCGTTCATTCCCAACATCGGCGCGCTGACGGCGGGCATCCTCATGACGCTGGTCGGCTTCTCCGGCGGCACCGAGATGGGGCTGTGGACGATCGCCTCGTACTTCTTCATCCAGACCTTCGACGGCTACGTGCTGGTGCCGCTGATCGCCAAGAAGACGGTCGACCTCGCGCCGGCGCTGGTGCTCGGCTTCCAGCTTATCATGGGGGTGCTGTTCGGGGTGCTGGGGCTGACGTTCGCCGACCCTATGCTGGCGATGATCAAGACCGCGCTCGAACGCCGCGCACACCGCATCCATAGCGAAGGGACGGCGTGGGGCTGATGGCGCGCAAGTTCCTGTATGCGGTCGCGTTCGTGATCTTTTTGGTTCTGGCGGGCGCGATCGCGCTCAACATCTGGTCGAAGCAAGCGACCGAGCTGGCGTTCGTGCCGCGCGGTGAGTTCGTCTCGCAGCCCGCGCTCGACAGCAACGCCTATGCCGATCCCGCGATGTGGTACTCGCGCCCGGGGATGGGCGCCGCCGATCCGGCGCGTTACGTGCCGCAAGAGGCGACCTCGTCCGCAACTCCGGCGACGCCGAGCGCCACGCCAGCCGATCCCGGCTTTGCGGTCTTCTTCGTCCATCCGACCAGCTATCTCCAGCCCGCGATCGGCGCCGATGCGCCGTGGAACGCCCCGCTCGGCGACAAGGATGCCGAGGCCCGCGCGCGCCTGTTTTTGCGCGGCATGGCGAGCCCGTTCTCCGGCGCGGCCGAGATCTGGGCGCCGAAGTATCGCCAGGCGGTGTTCGGCGCCTTCCTGACGGACAAGCCCGAAGCGAACCAGGCACTCGACCTTGCCTATCGCGACGTCGCGCAGGCGTTCGACTTCTTCGTCGCCACCGCGCGCAAGGACGAACCGATCGTGCTCGCCGGGCACAGCCAGGGCGCGTTGATGGTGCTGCGGCTGCTGCGCGAGAAAGTGATCGGCACCCCGCTCGAGAAGCGGGTGGCGATGGTCTATCCGATCGGCTGGCCGATTTCGGTCGAGCATGACTTGCCCGCGCTCGGCCTGCCGGCCTGCGCAACCCCTGAGCAAGCTGGGTGCATCGTCACCTGGTCGAGCTTCGCCGAGCCCGCCGACCCGAGTCAGGTGTTCGAGCGTTTCACTGCGACGCCTGGTTTCGACGGCCAGCCGCGCGGCGATGGCGCGATCGTCTGCACCAATCCGATCACAGGCACCCTCAACGGAACCGCGACGGCGGAGGAGAACCTCGGCACGCTCAAACCCGCGAGCGACTTTTCCAGCGGCGAGCTGGTTAAGGGAGTCGTGCCCGCGCGGTGCGATACGAAGACCGGGCTGGTGATGATTGGCGATCCGCCCGACCTCGGCCCCGGCGTGCTGCCGGGCAACAACTACCACGTCTACGACATCCCGCTGTTCTGGGCGAACCTCAGGGCGGATGTCACCCGGCGGCTCGCGGCGTGGAACAAGGCGCACTGATCACCACTCAGGCGGGCGAGTTTGCAGGCGCCCTGCCCGACGGCGGCGTTCTGCTTGCGCTCGACCTCGGCACGCAGACTATCGGCACCGCGCTGTGCGATGCCGGCTGGCGTTTCGCCAGTGCCGACAAGACCCTGCCGCGCGGCAAGTTCGGGCGCGACCGCGAGGTGCTCGCGGCGCTGGTGGCGGCGCGCACGGTGTGTGGGATTGTCATCGGCCTGCCGCGCAACATGGACGGCAGCGAAGGCCCCCGCGCGCAGGCGAGCCGCGCCTACGCCCGGAACCTGTCTGCCGGGCTCGGTTTGCCGATCCTGCTGTGGGACGAACGCTGGTCGACGGCCAGCGCGACACGCGCGCTGATCGAGCAGGACATGAGCCGCGCGAAGCGCAAGGAGCGGATCGACGCCCACGCCGCCGCGGTGATCCTCCAGGGCGCCATCGACGCGCTGTCCGGAGCCGCGTTCTAGTCCAGCGGGCGTTGGCCCACGATGCTCAGGCCATACCCTTCGAGCGCCACCAGCGAATGCTCGGTGTTGGTGAGCAAGATCATGTCGTGCACGCCGAGTGCGCCCAGGATCTGCGCGCCGCCGCCATAATCGCGCTGCTCGGTCACCTGCGCCTCGCTCGGCGGGGCTTCGGAATGGCGGGCGATCGCCTGGCTGACGTAGTCGCGCGAGACGCGGTTGATCAGCACGATCACCCCCGCCCCCTCGTGGCCGATGATGTCCATCGCCTTCTCGATCATCCCCCCGCGCGCGCAGTTCTCGCCGAAGATGTCGTCGAAGAACGACAGCGAATGCATGCGCACCAGCGTCGGCTTGTCGGGATCGATCGCGCCCTTGACCAGCGCCATCGTCTCCTCGCCGGTGGCGCGGTTGTAGAACGCGATCGCCTGCCACTCGCCGCCCCAGCGGCTGGTGAAGCGCCGTTCGCCGCGCCGCTCGATCAGGTGGTCGTGCTTGCGGCGGTAGGCGATGAGATCGCGAATGGTGCCGATCTTGAGGTCGTGCAGGCGCGCGAAACGGACGAGATCGTCCATCCGCGCCATGCTACCGTCTTCGTTCATGATCTCGCAGATCACGCCGGCGGGATTGAGCCCGGCGAGGCGCGAGATATCGACCGCCGCCTCGGTGTGCCCCGCGCGCACCAGCACCCCGCCGTCCCGCGCAACCAGCGGGAAGACATGGCCCGGCGTGACGATGTCGTCGCGACCCTTGGTGCCGTCGATCGCCACCGACACGGTGCGCGCGCGGTCGCCGGCGGAGATGCCGGTGGACACGCCTTCGCGCGCCTCGATCGAGGTGGTGAACGCCGTCTCGTGCCGGGTGCGGTTGTTGCGGCTCATAAGGTCGAGGCCGAGCTGGTCGACCCGCTGCTTGGTCAGGGCGAGGCAGATGAGGCCGCGGCCATGCGTCGCCATGAAATTGATCGCGTTGGGCGTCGCCATCTGCGCCGGGATGATGAGATCGCCCTCGTTCTCGCGGTCCTCGTCGTCGACCAACACGAACATCCGGCCGTTGCGGGCTTCGTCGATGATCTCTTCGGCCGAGACGATCACCGGCCGCTCATCGTTGGCGGAGAGGAACATCTCCAGCTTGGCAAGCGTGTCGGCAGTGGGATTCCATTTGGGCTCAAGACAATCGCGCAGGGAATTGGCGTGAAGCCCAGCGGCGCGCGCGAGCGCGGTGCGACTCATGCGGTCTTCGGAAACGAGGGTGCGGACGCGTTCGATCGTGCTCATGCGACTCGCATTATCACATTATAATGTGCTCGTCACATCAAAATGTGTCGTCCACTAGCACGGGAAGAGTCGCGGCCACTCGCAACAGCGCATCGTTATCGTGTACGAAACGGCCGCCGGCACGCCGCATTGCCAGCGCCATCGCCGCCTTGGCGACCAGCTCGGCGCGGATCGAGCGATACTGGCGGTAGCGGCCCTGCATCGCGAGGTCGGCGAGCGGGCTGAGCGCGCTGCCGATGCGCTCCAATGGCCGCAGGTCGCCGATCCGGTGGCCCTTGAGCAGCCCGGGGCGCAGGATATCGAGCCGCTTGAAACGCATCCGCCCCAGCTCGCGCTCGACCTCGCCCTTGGTGCGCAGGTAGCGGTTCTTGCTCATCGCGTCGGCGCCGGTGGAGCTGACCGCAATCAGCCGTTCGACCCCGGCCGCCTTCGCCGCGCGCGCGGTGTCCAGCACCAGGTCGTGATCGACTGCGCGGAAGGCGTCCTCGTCCCGCCCCGCCTTGCGCCATGTAGTACCGAGCGCGCAGATCAGCGCGGCGGGTTGGACCGCCTCGAACACCTCGCCCCACTTCGCGGGATCGGCGACGAACATCTCCATCCGTGCGCCCTGCGGCAGCGGGCTCTCGCGCCGGGCCACCGCGACCAGCCGCATGTCCTGCCGTCCGACCGCGAGCTTCATTACCTCGCTTCCAATCAATCCGGTGGCGCCGACCAGCGCGATGCGCACCGGATCAGACATTGCGCAGCCCATCGGGCGCGCGCCCGAAGATGCGCACGCATTGGTCGATCGCATAACGGTCGGTCATTCCGGCGATGAAGTCCGCCAGGTGACGGCTGCGCTCGGGTTCGGCCTTCGGCAGCGCCGCGCGCCAGCCCTCGGGCATCGCCAGCGGGTCCTGGTCGTAGGCCGCGAACAGGCGCGAGACGACATCGCGCGCGGCCTCGGCGGCGGCGACCTGCTCGGGATGGTAATAGAGCTTGGTGTACAGGAACGCCTTCAGCTCGCGCTCGGCATTGGCGACGGGATCGGAGAACGCCACCAGCGGGCCCGGGTTCGCCCGCACCTCGGACACGCTTGCCACGCCGGCGATGCTGGCGCGCGTCGTTTCCAGCAGGTCGTTGACCATCGCGCCGATCTGGCTGCGCACTAGCTCGCGGAGGCGCTGTTCGGGCCGGGCAGCGGGGAAGCGGCGCTCGACCTCGCGGTAGCGATCGGCGAGCAGCGGCAGCTCTAGCAGGTCGTCGAGGGTCAGGAAACCGGCGCGCAAGCCATCGTCGATGTCGTGGTTGTCGTAGGCGATATCGTCCGCCAGCGCGGCGACCTGCGCCTCCAGGCTCGGCCACGCGCCGAGATCGAGCGGGAACGCCGCGTCGAGATCGCTCAGCGCCCAGTTCGGCGCGGCGACCGGGCCGTTGTGCTTGGCGAGCCCCTCCAGCACGTCCCACGACAGGTTGAGGCCCGGATGGTCGCAGTACGGGCTCTCGAGCCGCATCACGGTGCGCAGCGTGTGCGCGTTGTGGTCGAACCCCCCACGCTCCGCCATCGCAGCTTCGAGCGCTGCTTCGCCGGCGTGGCCGAACGGCGGGTGGCCGATGTCGTGCGCCAGGCACAGCGCCTCGGTCAGGTCCTCGTCGAGCCCGAGCGCGCGGGCGACCACCCGGCCGATCTGCGACACCTCCAGGCTGTGGGTCAGCCGTGTGCGGTAGTGGTCGCCGTCGGGCGCGATGAACACCTGCGTCTTCGAGCGCAGCCGACGGAAGGCGATCGAGTGCACCACCCGGTCGCGGTCGCGCTGGAACTCGCTGCGCGGCCCCCGCGCACCGGCGCGGTCCTCCGCGAACTCGCGCCCGCGCCCGGCGGCGGGATCGGCGGCGTAGGGAGCGTGGCGCATCGCGCTGGCGATAGGGCGGCGGCAGACTCCCGACAACGGGAACGCCTGCGGAACATCGCGCCTAAGCCGGCAGTTACCCCGCGGCAAGGATCCAGTCGACCGCCGCCTGACTGTGGATGCGGGTGCTATCGAACACCGGCAATACGTTGGCGTCCACGTCAACCACCATTGCCAGCTCGGTGCAGGCGAGCACGATCGCCTCCGCCCCATCCTGCTCCTTGCGGGTGATCCAGGTCTTCAATGTGCGCTCGGCCGTGCGGGTCGCCTTCCCGCGCATCAACTCCTCGTAGATGATGCGGTCGACCTCATCGATCATGTCCATGTCGGGCGGTAGCAGGTCGACCCCGTGCGCGACGAGGCGTTCGCGGTAGAACCGCTCGGTCATCACGTTGCGCGTGCCGATGAGCACCGCGCTGGTCACGCCCGCCTTCTCCATCGCCGCGCCGACGCATTCGGCGATGTCGAGCACCGGCACACCGGCGGCCTCCTTCACCCGGTCGTAGACCTTGTGCATCGAGTTGGCGCAGATGATCAGCCCTTCGGCCCCCGCGCCGACCAGCCGCCTGGCGGAATCGCCGAGGACGCCGGCCGCGCGGTCCCAGTCCTCGTCGCTGGCGAGACCCCACAACTGCTCGAAGTCGAGGCTCTCGATCAGCAGCGGCGCGCTCGCCATCGGCGAGGTGCGGCGGCGCACGCCGCGGTTGATCTGCTCGTAGTAATCGCGGGTGGAGACCCAGCTCATCCCTCCGATCAGTCCCAGTTTGCGCAAGCGCCATCCTCCCCGAGGCAAGTGAGGCGCGGCCATTATCGATGGGGCTATGCCGAGTAAAGCTACGGCCGCGGCTGCGCGGGCGGCGTCTGCGCCGCGAGCCACGCCTTGAGCAGCTTTGCGCTGGCGTCGGGCGCCTCCTCCATCGGGATGTGGCCGATGCCCGGCAGCACTTCGATCCGCGCGCCGGGAATGTGCTGCGCCAGCCAGCGGCCCGAGGACAGCGGGATCAGCGAATCGCGTTCGCCCCAGATGATCAGCGTCGGAACCTTGAGGCCCGCGAGTTGGTCCGCGGTGAAGGGCGTTTGCGGCGTCGCAAACCGCGTGGCGGTCGCCTGACGGTTGCCGGGATAGCGCAGCAGTTCCCAATAGCGGTCGATCGCCGCATCGGTGACGATTGCCTTGTTGGTCACGCTCTGGCGCAGGCTCTTCTCGATCAGCGAACGCGGGGTGATCGAGCGCATCAGCCACGCTGTCCCCGGCATCCGCGCAAGCGTGAAGCCGATGTTGCCCTTCGCCTTCTCGGTCTGCGGCGCGCCGCCCGCATCGACCAGCACTAGGCCGGCGAGGCGATCGGGATGCGCCAGCGCATACTCGAGCGCGATGCCGCCGCCCATCGAGTTGCCCGCGAGCACGAAGCGATCGAGCTTGAGCGCATCGGCCACCCGCTCGACGTCGGCAGCAAAGGCCTCGCGCGAATAATCGCCATCGGGCGCGGGCCCGGTGAGGCCGTGGCCCCGCTGGTCGAAGCGGATCACCCGGTGCGCCTTGGCGAGCCGCTCGACCCACGGCTGCCAGGTATGGAGGTCCGCGTTCGATCCGTGCAGCAGGACGATCGGCACGCCGGTGCCTTCATCGCGCAAGTGCACACGCTCCCCGTTGTCCAGCGTCACGAACTGCGAGGGCCACTGCGCGTACTTCGCCCGCATCGCCTTGGGATCAGTGTCGGCGGTGCGGAAGATCAGGAACAGCGCCACCAAGGCTATCGCAAGGACCGGGAGTACCTTGAGCAGGCGCTTCACAATCCGGCAATCCAGCGTTCGACCACCTTGAGACCGTCCTTATCCACCGTCGTCTTGCCCAGCTCGGGCATCGCGACGCCGCCTTCGGTGCTCGCCATGCGGTGCACGAGGATCGATTCGTCGGGCTTGCCGGGGACGACGTCGAACAGCAGCTCACCCGCGCCGCGGCCGGCGGCGACCGGGCGTTTCATCACGCCGAGCGCTTGGCTGTCGGTCTGCTGCCAGCGCAGGTCGAGCCCCGAGTTCGACGCTCCCGCGCCCGGTTGGTGACAGTGCGCGCAGTTGACGTCGAGGTAGCCCCGCGCGGCGGATGCGGCGGATACCTTCGCGCGATCCTCCCATAGCGGAACAGCGCTCTTCACCGGCGGCACCGAGTCCAGCATCCCGGCGGAGGCGAACCGCTGCAGCCACTCGTGCGACAGGTTGCGCGCCTTGGGGCCGATCGGCGTCACCACACCATTGAGGCCGTGGCATTCCTTGCACTGGTTCTTGTTCGGAACGCGGTACTCGATCGCCTCGCCTGCGGGGGTGATGACCGGCACCCGCGCGCCCGCGAGTGCGAGCTTCGCCTCGGTCTGCTCGGCGTTCCACAGGTACGGCAACGCGACCCAGCCACTGGCGCGGTGAAGCAGCACGCGGGTCTCGATCAGGCGCCGCCTGCCGTTCTCCGGAAAGGCGAAGGTCTTGATCAGCGCCGCGCCGACTGGAAGCTGGAGCAGGTTCTCGCCGTCCGCCTTCGCCTGCGCGCCAGCGGGCAGGTACATGAAGCGCAGCTTCTCCGCGCCATCGGACCACAGCGGGGTATTGAGGCGATAGGGCATGACGCGGGCAGCGGGCACCTGCTTGGCGGCGTCGGCGAAGAAGCCGTACTCAGCAAGAGTCGCCGGAAAGGCGTCGGCGGTTATCGCGCCGTCGTTGGGCGCAGCCGCCGGGGCCGCTGCATGCGCGACCGCGGCTGCCGCGGAGAGCAGCGCCAAGCCGAGGATGCCCACGCGGATCACGGAACCAGCCGCGCCTCCAGCTCGGTCGGCGCGCCGTAGCCGGTCAGGGTCAGCGCGGCGTCGGGCGCAGCGACCGCGAGCGGGCCGGGC
>JAEWKG010000094.1 GCA_023386135.1 Pseudomonadota bacterium
TCGGCAGCGGCGGCGTGCAGGGCCGCATCGAGCTGCGGTCCGCAGTCGCACTTGAGGCTGCCGAGCACGTCGCCGGTCAGGCACTCCGAGTGCAGCCGCACCAGCGGCGCCCGATCGCTGCGCGCCGCGCCGAACACCAGCGCCACATGCTCGCGCAAGTCGTCGGGGCTGCGGAAGGCGACGATCTCGCACTCCTCGCTGGCATTGACCGGTAGACGAGCCCGGGTGGCGATGACGAGGCGGGCGGGATCGGTCAGCGCCGCGAGATCGGGGGCGGCAAATGGCTGCGCCTCGCCCGCGTTCTCTGGGTCGATGAGAAAGGCCGGGAGAATGCCCGCGATGCGCGCCGCTTCCAGCGCCGCCGCCGCACCTTCCGCCCAATCGAGCGCTTCGGCCTTGAACGGTCCTTTGAGCGGCGTCGCGAGGTCGAGCGCGGGGTCCGCCAGCGCACGCGCGGCCGCAAGATCGAACGCATCGGCGCCGCGAACCAGCACCGGCGCATGCGGTTCGGCGGCCTCGCGCTGGTTGACCAGCTTGAGCGTCTCGGCCCGCGCGGCGGAGATCAGCATCAGGCGCGAAGTCGCCGCGCTGGAGAACGCCGTCTCGGCGGGCAGCAGCACCGGCCCGCCGTCGAGCGCGATCGGCCACCCGTGGCGCAGCGCGTCGATCGCCTGCGCCGCGCGGCGTGAGGGGCTCGCTCCGGTCAGAGGTCGAACTCCGTGATCAGCGGCACGTGATCGCTGGGCGCGTCCCACTGCCGCGTGCCCTCGACCACCCGGTGGGCCACCGCGTGACGCGCCAGCTCGGGGCTCGCCCACATATGATCGAGCCGCCGCCCCTGGTCGCGTTGGCGCCACCACGAACGGTACGACCACCACGAATAGTTCCGCTCGGGCGCGGGGATGAAGTGGCGGCCGATGTCGACCCAGCCGTGCGCGTCGCCGAAGCGGGTCAGCGCCTCGACCTCGATCGGCGTGTGGCTAACGACCTTGAGCAGCGCCTTGTGGTCGTAGACGTCGCTCTCCAGCGGGGCGACGTTGAAATCACCGACGATCAGTGTCGCCCGGTCGAGCGCATCGGCCCAGCGGGTCATCCGCTCGAGGAAATCGAGCTTCTGGCCGAACTTCGCGTTGACCTCGCGGTCGGGCACATCGCCGCCGGCCGGGATGTAGACGTTCTCGACGATCAGGCCCGATCCTTCGAGCTCGATACCGACATGCCGCGCCTCGCCGTTGTCCTGCCAGTCGTGGCGGCCGAGCTCGCGGAAGGGCAGCCGGCTGACCGTGGCGACCCCGTGATAGCCCTTCTGCCCGTGCACCGCCTGATGGACGTAGCCGAGCTCGGCCAGCGCTTGGGAAGGAAACTGGTGCGCCTGGCACTTGATCTCCTGCAGGCACAGCACGTCGGGCGCCTCTTCGCCGAGCATGCGCACGACCTGGTCGATGCGCAGGCGAACCGAATTTATGTTCCAGGTGGCGACGGAGATCATGGCATGCGGATAGGGAGCGGGCCGCGCCCTTACAACCACAACAAAAAACCCTCGCACCGGGGGCATTGGTGCGAGGGTTCCTTGTGAGCGTTCGTCACGCTTGGTGCGAGCCGGCCTCTGGTGAGGTCAGGGCAACAGGGGGGAAACCCGCCTCAGACCGTCCCGCAAGACATGGTTTACGGCTGGCGCCCTTTCCGCTGGATGAACACTCGGTCGCGGCTTGTCGCAGGCCGCGAACGGAGCCTCGGCGAAGTGCCCGTCAGCGGCGACCAGTCGAGCGGCGCGGGTCCTTGAAGGTGAATGCGCTGTCAGGGACGGCGGCACCGTAGCGCTGGTTGCTCAGGCGAACCGTGGTCCGGCCGTTCTGCGCATCGAGCGCGACCCAGCTGGTCAGCTGCAGCCCGCCCGGCGCGCCGGCATTGCGCACGAAGATCAGCGTGATCACGCCGTACTCGGGGTGTTTCGAATCCTTGACCTCGACCGTGACGACGTTGTCGGTGCCCGAGGGAATGAGTTTGCCGAACCTTTTCACGTCGCGGTTCGGATCGAGCAGCGCGCCCAGCGGCGAGTTGCCGATCGGCCAGCGCTGGACCTGGTTCACCTCGTAATCGATCAGGTAAAGCGACTTGCCGTTCGAGACGACGAGCATCTTGGCGCTCTTCTCGTACTCGAAGCGGATCTTGCCGGGGCGCTTGATCGTCAGCACGCCCGACAGGGTCTGGCCCTTGCGGTCGGACTGGGTGAAGTTCGCCGTCATCGTGCTGATGCCGCGCAGCGCGGCGACTGCCTGGTCGAGCTGGCTGGTCTGCGCCGCAGCGGGCGCCATCGGCGCCGCCAGCATCGCGGCGGGTACGGACACGGACAGCGCGCCGGCCATCGCCGCGCGCAGGGTGAGCTTGGGAAATTTCTGCAAGGTAATCATGCTCCGGTCACTGGACACGGGGCATTGAACCGCCACTGAACCTATCCGGTTCCGGCGGTTCAGGAAGATCACTTGATCTTGGCTTCCTTGAACTCGACGTGCTTGCGCGCGACGGGATCGTACTTGCGGAAGGTGAACTTTTCCGAGTGGTTGCGCGGGTTCTTCTTGGTCACGTAGAAGAAGCCGGTGTCGGCGGTCGAGACCAGCCGGATCTTGACGGTTGCGGGCTTCGCCATGGCGCTTGTCCTGATTCTCTGAGCTAGGCCCCAATCCAACCACGGCCTGGGGGCCACAAATACCAAGGGCGGCACACGCGCGCCGCCCGTCGGGCGCGGCCATTGGTCGATCGGGGGCGCAAAGTCAATCCTTACCAGTCGACTTTGCCGCGGTTGGCCTTCACCGCGCCGCGCGATTTCTTCGCCTTGATGCGCTGTTCCTTGCCGACGCGGTTGAGCCGGCTCTTCGCGCGCGGGCGCGGCGCTTCGTGCGCCTCGCGAATCAGTGCGGACAGCCGTTCGCGCGCATCGGTTCGGTTGGCCTCCTGGGTGCGGAAGCGGCGCGCGGTGAGCACGATCTCGCCCGCGGCGGTCATCCGGCTGCCGGCGAGGGATTTGAGGCGCGCGAATACGTCGGGCTGCAAGCGCAATGCATAGACGTCGAGCCGCAACTGCACCGCGGTTGCGACCTTGTTGACGTTCTGCCCGCCGGGGCCGGTCGAAGCGATGAAGCTCTCGCTCGCGAGCTCCACCGCGCGCGCGACCGCGGCGTCGGCGTCAGCCATCGCCGAAGCCCAGCGCGGCGAAGTCAGCTGGCAGCGGCGCTTCCGCGACAATCGGCGGCTTGCCCGCGCGCGGCACCGCCAGCCTGGCGGCGTGGAGCATGGTACGCGGACCGCTGCGCTTGTCGCCGTAGATCGGATCGCCCGCCAGCGGCAGCCCGAGTCCCGCGAGCGCGTGAATGCGAATCTGGTGCGTGCGGCCGGTCTCGGGCCGGAATTCGACCAGCGTGCGGCCGTCGCTTACCGCCAGCCTTCGCCAATGGGTGACCGCCGGCTTGCCCTTCTTCGCCGCGATCATCCGCCAGCCTTTCTCGGCGGAGCTGATCTTGGACAACGACAGGGCGATTGTGCCCTCGTCCTGGTCGAGTTCGCCGGCGAGGACGCCGAGATAGCGCTTCTCCACGCTGCGTTCCTCGAACGCGCGGGCGAACCGGACCAGCGCCTTGGGATTGCGCGCCAGCAGCAGGCAGCCCGAGGTGTCGGTATCCAGCCGATGCACCGGGCTCGGATCGCGCTGAAAGCCGAGCCGCAAGTCCGCCAGGTGATCCGCCAGCGATGCGCCGCCCGCGCGGGGGCGATCGACCGGCAGCCCCGCAGGCTTGTCGATCACCAACGCCTCGCCGTCCTCGAACAGGATCGGGATCATACGAGCCGCGCCCGCATCAGCCCGCGCAACGCATTGCCGATCAGGAAACCGTCGGCAAGGTCGTCGAGGGTCAGCTTGGCTTCGCGTGCCTGGCCGCTTTCGAGGAGGGACCGGCGCAGGACCCCCGGCAACAGCCCGAGTTCGGCCGGCGGCGTGAGCAGGACTCCATCGCGCTCGACGAACAGGTTGGTAAAGCTGCCTTCGGTGACCAGCCCGTCCTCGCGCACCAGCAGCGCTTCGTGCGCGCCGGCGTCTTCGGCCACGGCACGTGCCGCGTCGTAGAAGTCGCGGTCGGTGGTCTTGTGGCGCAAGCGCCAGTCGCGGGGGTGCAGCGGAAGCGGGAGGGCGATGCAGGCGACGGGCTCGGCGAGCGGCCGGGGCAACGGCGCCGCTTCAAGCGCGATCTCGCCGCGTTGCGATGCGAGCAGCCGCAGGCGCGCCGGCGCATCGAGATCGAAGCACAGCGCCTGGATGCGGTTGCGCGCGGCGTGGCGGTCGAACGCGAAGCCGAGCTCGGCGGCGCTCACCTTGATCCGTTCGAGGTGCAGCTCGAGCAGCGGAATGCCCGCCTCGGGATCGAAGCGCATCGTCTCGATGAGATCGAATCCCGGCGCGGCGCGGCGGGCGAAGTCGGCCTTGAGCAGGCTTTCGTGCCATTCGTTCATCGGCTCGCTGTCGGCGACGATCGCCGAACCCACGCCGACCACCGCGGTACCTTGCGCGTTTTCGATCTCGGTCAGCCGCAGCGTGCGGATGGCGACGTTGAAGGCGGCATCGCCGCTCGCGTCGATCCGCCCGATCGCGCCGCAATAGGGCCCGCGCGCGTCGCGCTCCACGTCCGCGATCAGTTCCATCGCGCGAATCTTGGGCGCGCCGGTGATGGAGCCGCACGGGAACAGCGCGCGAACGAGGTCCATCGCGCCGTGGCCGTCGGCGAGCCGCGCGCGGACGGTCGTGACCATCTGGTGCACCGTCGGGTAGCTCTCGACCGCGAAGGGAGCATCGACCCGGACCGTCCCCGGCTCGGCCACGCGCGACAGGTCGTTGCGCATCAGGTCGACGATCATCAGGTTCTCGGCCTTGTCCTTGACCGAGGTCGCCAGCTCCTCCGCCAGCGCAGCGTCTTCGCCGGGATCGGCGGAGCGCGGACGCGTGCCTTTCATCGGCTTGGCCTTGGCCTCGCCGTCCCGCAGGCTGACGAACAATTCGGGCGACAGGCTCAGCAGCCAATGCTGCCCGTCGAACACCACCCCGCCGTATCCTGCGCGCGCATGCTCGCGCAGGGCGGCGTAGAGCGCCAGCGGATCGCCGCGAAAGCTGCCGGCAAGGGGAAAGGTCAGGTTCGCCTGGTAGATATCGCCAGCCTGAATCGCTTCCTGCAATCGGTCGAAGGCATCGGTGTAACCACCGGATGACAGCTGCGGCACGAGCGGCCCGAGTGAGGCATGCCCGCCGCCTCGTTCGCTCAACCACTGTGGGACGTCCGCGGCGGGTATCGTTCGCGGCTCCTCGAACAGCCCGAGCCATACCAGCGGACCGGCGGCACCGACGCGAGGCGCCGCAAGCGGCGCGAGTTTGCTTTCCAGCGCGAGGCCTGCCTCATAGGCGATATAGCCCGCCAGCGTCGCGCCGGTTTGCCGTGCGGCATCGGCTGTCGCGAGCACACCGGCGACTTCCTCGGGGCGGCGCGCGACGAACACCCGCGCGGGGTTCTCGAACACGTGCGCATCGGCCGCGCCGTCGCCGCGGGCATCGTCCAGCATTACGAATGGAGCGCGCCCAGCCATGTGCCAAAGCCTTAGCGCATGGCGCTTCCGTGTCGAGGGCGCTTGGCCGAAGACCGGCTCAAGCGCTGCAGGCGATTAGTTCGCGGCGGCGGGCGCCGCGGTAGCCGTCGCTGCGGCCGCCGCGGCGAAGCCGCACTGCCCCTGCTCCATCGGGATTTGCTTGGTGATCCGGATCGCGTTCTCGGCATATGCCTCGGTCACCGAGCCTTGGTTGACCGTCTTGCCGCGCAGCGGGCTGACGTTGTCGCACAAGTGGAAGACGTGCGGCGTGGAAGACCGCTTCGCACCGTTCTCGGGGGCGATCCAGTACACGACATCGCGACCGTTGGGGTTCTGCGCGTCCTTGGTTGCGTCCGCGATGGTCTTCGAATCACGGGCGATATCCTGCGCCTGGGCGGCCACCTCGGGCGAGCATGCGGTCGTCGGCTGGCCCGCCTTGATCTGCGTGGCGCACAGATTCATGTCTTCGGTGTACTGCTCGGTGGACGGCGGCTTGAAATCGATCCCGATCACGGTGGCGAGCAGCGCCAGCGCGACGCCCACCCCGCCGGCGATCTTCTTGTTCTTCGGGTCCATGTCCTTGTCCATGAAGATCAGGACGAGGAGCGGGAGGAAGGCGATCACGGTGATGATCGCGCCGAGCTGGTTCTGGAAGAAGAAGCGCGCGCCGTCGGCCTTGCTTGCCGGGTCGTGCCGGTTGGCCTTCTTCCACATCAGGTTGCCGCCAATCGCGCAGACGGCGATGACCGCCAGCAGGCCGATGAGCAGCGCCAGGTTGCCGTGATCGAACTTGTGCTGGCGCAACATGACGATCGCGGCGATCTCGGTGCCGATCGCGACGATCCAGGCAAGCGCCGCGAACAGGCGCAGCCGGCCGGCGGCGCTCTTCTGGTCCTGCGTGGCCTTCCATGCCTTGGTCACGTCGACTTCAGCGGGCTGGTTGTCCGTCATATCGGCTGTCCCCTTATCCCGGTGCCGAGGCCGAATGACCCGGCACCAGATTGTCCACTCCGGGCGAGGGCTATTCCGGCCCCGCGTGCAAATCAACTCGATAGTGGCATGCGCTGCGCGGTGTTGGCATAGCGAGGGTCGACGGGCGCTCAATTGGAGTCACTGGGGGCACATGGCTGAATTCACTGACTGCCTCACCCCCGACCACATCGCGATGATCGCCGCGCAGCCGGTGTTCTTCGTGGCGACGGCGGCGGCGGATGGGCGGATCAACCTCAGCCCCAAAGGCCTCGACGATACGCTGAAGGTGCTCTCGCCGGCCCGCATCGCCTATCTCGATCTGGGGGGCTCGGGCAACGAAACCCAGGCGCACCTGTTGGCCGACGGGCGCATCACCTTGATGATGTGCAACTTTCGCAAGCCGGCACTGATCTTGCGCATCTATGGGCACGGCGCGCCCGTGATGCCGGACGACGAGGAGTGGGATGCACTCGCCGCGCAGTTTACGCTCCTGCCGGGGACCCGGCAGATCTTCGATATCGCCATCGAGAGCGTGCAGACGAGCTGCGGCTGGGGCGTGCCGCTGATGGATTACGCCCGCGATCGGCCGACCTTGATCAAGTATCACGCGCAGGCCGACCCGGCGGCATGGGAGGCCAAGATGTCCACCCGGAACCGCAGCATCGACGGCCTGCCGACCCGGCCCGCCACGCGCTATATCGCGGGTGACGCCGGGACCGTTCGCGACTGAGCCGCGTTCCCAACCAACGTGCAGCTGACGTTCGCCAGTTACAACATCCACAAGGCAGTGGGGACCGACGGGAAGCGCGATCCCGATCGCATTCTCGCGGTTCTGCGCGAGCTGGATGCCGACGTCATAGCATTGCAGGAATGCGACCGCCGCTTCGGCGCGCGCGAGAGCGTGATCGACCGCAAGGCGCTGGACGAGACGCCGTGGCACGCGCTGCCGGTCGCGCGGAGGCCGCACAGCCTGGGCTGGCACGGCAATGCGCTGCTGGTGCGCCGCGCGTTCGAGGCGCTCGAGGCGCATGCGGTCGAGCTGCCGCGGCTGGAGCCCCGCGGCGCGGTGCGGGGCGATTTTCTCGTCGACGGCAAGCGGCTGCGCGTGGTCGGGGTGCATCTCGACCTCTCCGGCCTGCGCCGCCGCGACCAGATCCGCGCGGTGGTGAAGCACGTCGAGGCATGCGACGAGGGCGCACCAACCGTGCTGATGGGCGACTTCAACCAGTGGGGCGCGGGCACCGGCGCGATGCGCGAGCTGGCCGAAGGGTGGCATTCGCTGGTGCCAGGGCGGAGCTTCCCCGCCCATAATCCGGTCGCGCAACTCGACCGGATCATTGCGTGCACCAGGTGGAAGGTGGTCGCTCACGGCGTGCATCACAGCGCGCTCGCCGCCAAGGCATCGGACCACCTGCCGGTCTGGGCCAAGCTCGAACTGCCCGCAAACTAACCACCTGCTCAATTAGCGGGCACATAGTCCCGTTCCGACGACGCTCTCCGGGTGGGAGACGCGCTTGGCACGCATTTTGCTGCACCTGCGAAGCCGGACCGCTCCGGCGCAGCAGGGAGGCAGGGGTGAAGTTCATCATCGCCGTGATCAAGCCGTTCAAGCTCGACGAGGTGCGCGAGGCACTGTCGGGCATCGGCATCGCCGGAATGACCGTGACCGAGGTCAAGGGCTTCGGCCGGCAGAAAGGCCAGACCGAGATTTACCGCGGGGCCGAATATTCGACCAACATGCTGCCCAAGGTGAAGATCGAACTCGCCACCAGCGACGCGCTCGCGCCGCAAGTGGTCGAGACGATCCAGTCGGTCGCCCGCACCGAGGCGATCGGTGACGGCAAGATCTTCGTCCTCGACCTCGCCTCCGCCACCCGCATCCGCACCGGCGAAACCGGCGACACCGCACTGTGAGGGGCTATTCCATGATCCGCAAATTCCTCGCCGGCGCACTTGTCGCCGGCGCCACGTTCGCCGCAGTTCCGGCATTCGCCCAGGACACCGCCGCCAAGGTCGCCAACCCCGGCAACAATGCCTGGATGATGACCTCGACCCTGCTCGTCCTGCTGATGATCCTGCCGGGCCTCGCGCTCTTCTACGGTGGCCTGACCCGCTCGAAGAACATGCTCTCGACCATGACCCAGATCGGCGCGGTCGCGTGCCTCGCGATGCTCGTGTGGGTGATGTGGGGCTACGGCATGGCCTTCGGACCTGAGGGCAACGACTTCGTGAGCTGGGGCAAGTGGTTCCTCGCCGGGGTCACGCAGGACAGCACCGCGGCGACCTTCACCAGCGAAGTGATCAGCGAATACGTCTTCATCTGCTTCCAGATGACCTTCGCCGCGATCACCGTGGCGCTGGTGCTCGGCTCGACGGTGGAGCGGATCAAGTTCTCCGCGGTGATGGTGTTCGGCCTGATCTGGCTGACCATCGTCTATTTCCCGATCGCGCACATGGTGTGGGCGGGCCAGGGACTGTTCTTCAAGGCGGGCGCGCTCGACTTCGCCGGCGGCACGGTGGTGCACATCAACGCTGGCGTCTCGGCGCTGGTCGCCGCGATGTTCCTGGGCAAGCGCAAGGGCTATCCGGCCGAGCCGATGCCGCCGCACTCGCTCACCCTGACGATGGTCGGCACCGGCCTGCTGTGGGTGGGCTGGTTCGGGTTCAACGCCGGCTCGGCGCTCGAGGCGAACGGCTCGGCGGGCCTGGCGATGATCAACACCTTCGTCGCCACCGCCTCGGCCGCGCTGTTCTGGATGCTGACCGAGCGGGCAATGGGCCACAAGGGCTCGGCGCTGGGCTTCTGCTCGGGCATCGTCGCGGGCCTCGTCGCGGTGACCCCGGCGGCGGGCAACGTGGGTGTGTTCGGGGCGATCGTGCTCGGCGCGCTTGCTTCGGTGATCTGCTTCTTCGCGGTCTCGAAGCTGAAGCCGATGTTCGGCTACGACGATGCGCTCGACGCCTTCGGCATCCACGGCATCGGCGGCATGATCGGCGCGATCGGCACCGGCATCCTGCACGATCCGCTGTTCGGCGGGCCGGGCGACGGCTCGGTCGGCATTGGTGCGCAGACGCTGGTGCAGGTCGAAGCTGTTGGCACCACCATCGTCTGGGCCGCGGTCGGCACCGCGATCGCCATCACCATCGCCAAGGTCGTCACCGGACTGCGCGTCACCCCGGAGGTCGAATACGACGGCCTCGACATCGGCGAGCATGGGGAGCGCGCCTACAACTAGCTTTCACGAGTTCGGCGGGGCTGGGGTCTCCTCTCCTTCCCCGGTCCCGCCGTCCGATGTTCCTCCTGCGAACACCGCCTTGAAAGGCCGGAGCCAGCCGCTCCGGCCCTTTTTTTGTTTGTGAGCGGGCCTCCGCCCGCTCTCCTCGCGGCGTTTCCTCCGCTGCGCTCCGGAGCCGCTGCGGGCGCGCGGTTGCGC
>JAEWKG010000097.1 GCA_023386135.1 Pseudomonadota bacterium
GGGTACGCGGCCTGCGGACCGATCCGCGCGGCGCCGTGCTGCAGTTCGGCCCCGGCGGCCGCCCGTCGCGCCTGAGCGAGGGCGGCTGGACGATCGACTACAGCTGGCCGGCCGATGCGCAGGCCGAGCTGCCCAGCCGCATCGAGGCGCGCCGCGCCGACGCCCGAGTGCGCCTCGTCGTCGACCGCTGGACCGACGGCGCCGAGGCCCCATGACCCACGGCTGGACCGCCTGGCCGGCCCCGGCCAAGCTCAACCTGTTCCTGCACATCACCGGCCGCCGCCCGGACGGCTACCACGAGCTGCAGTCGGTCTTTCGGTTGCTCGAATGGGGCGACACCGTGCGGTTGCGGGTTCGGAGCGATGGCGGCATCCACCGCGTCGGTGCCTCCGCCGTAGGCGTCGAAGAGCAGTCTGACCTCGCCATACGTGCGGCCAAAAGGCTGCAAGATGCCGCCAAATGCAGCCAAGGCGCTGATATCTCGCTCGAGAAGCGAATTCCGACCGGCGGCGGCTTCGGCGGCGGCTCATCGGACGCCGCGACGGCGCTGGTCGCACTCAACCGGCTCTGGGGTCTGCACTGGCCGCTGCAGCGGCTGGCGGAACTCGGGCTGTCGCTCGGGGCCGACGTGCCCGTCTTCGTGCTGGGGCGCAATGCCTGGGCCGAGGGCGTGGGCGAGCGGCTTCGCCCGATGCGCCTGCCGCCGGCCTGGTACATCATCGCCGAGCCCGGGGTCCACAGCCCGACCGCCGCGCTGTTCGCAGACCCCGATTTGACGCGCGATTCACCGCCCTTGAAAATGGCGGACTTCGTTGCGGGGGGCGACCCCCGGAGTGGCCGGCTCGGGAATGCCTTCGAACCCGTCCTGCGCGCGCGCGAGCCGGTGGTCGACGCCACGCTCTCCGCGCTGTCGCAGGTGGGTCGGGCCCGACTGACCGGCACGGGCAGCGGTTGCTTCGTCGAGTTCGCCACGCGCGAGTCGGCAGAGGCCGCGATCCGCCGGCTGCCGCCGGCCCTGCGTTGCCGGCTCGTCGCCGGCGCCGTGGTGTCGCCGCTGCACCGGGCACTCGCCAGAACGTAGGCGTCGCCCAGGTGGCGTCGGGTTTTCGACAACAGGGGCGTCGCCAAGCGGTTAAGGCACCAGGTTTTGATCCTGGCACGCGAAGGTTCGAATCCTTCCGCCCCTGCCATTAGCGACGGATGCCGTCCGACAGCGCGTAGCGCGCGTCCCCGGCCTCCCGGTGTGCATCAGACCGAATTCCGAATTTCCGTCCCGAACCCCGGCCGCCATGCACAAAGATCGCAACCTCCTGGTCTTCTCCGGCAACGCCAACCGGCCCCTCGCCGACGCTGTCTGCAAGGAGCTCGGCGTGCGCATGGGCAAGGCGCTCGTCGGCAAGTTCTCCGATGGCGAAGTGCAGGTGGAGATCGAGGAGAACGTCCGCCGGCAGGAAGTGTTCGTCATCCAGCCGACGAACGCGCCCACCGCCGAGAACTTCATGGAGCTGCTGGTGCTGATCGACGCGCTCAAGCGCGCCAGCGTCAGCAGCATCACCGCCGTCGTGCCGTACTTCGGCTACGCCCGCCAGGATCGCCGCCCGCGCAGCTCGCGCGTGCCGATCACGGCCAAGGTGGCGGCCAAGATGTTCGGCGCGGTCGGCACCGATCGCGTGCTAACCGTCGACCTGCACGCCGACCAGATCCAGGGCTTTTTCGATATCCCGGTCGACAACGTCTACGCATCGCCGCTGCTGCTCGCCGACATCTGGCGCGCGCACGGCACCGACAACATGGTGGTGGTCTCGCCCGACGTCGGCGGCGTGGTGCGTGCCCGCGCGATCGCCAAGCGCCTCGACGACGCGGACCTCGCGATCATCGACAAGCGCCGGCCGAAGGCGAACGTCGCCACGGTGATGAACATCATCGGCGACGTGGACGGCAAGACCTGCGTGCTGGTGGACGACATCGTCGATACCGCCGGCACGCTCTGCGCGGCGGCCATGGCGCTCAAGGAGCGCGGCGCGCGCAAGGTCGTGGCCTACTGCACCCACCCCGTGCTGTCGGGCGCGGCGATCACCAACGTCGGCGGTTCCGCGCTCGACGAGCTGGTGGTCACCGACACGATCATGCTGTCCGAGGCGGCGCGGGCATGCCCGAAGATCCGCCAGCTCAGCGTCGCCGAGCTGCTGGCCGAAACCATCCGCCGCGTGGCGTTCGGCGAGTCGGTCAGCTCGCTGTACGTCGACTGATTTCCGCGGCGCAAGCCGCACCTCCACTCACCTGGTCGCGGGTGAGTGACATCGCCGCCGCGAGGCGGTTTCCATCGCAGTAACAGTGAGTAATCGAAATGTCCGATCACACCATCAAGGCCACCGGCCGCAGTGACAAGGGGAAGGGTGCGAGCCGCCGCCTGCGTCATGCCGCCGCCATCCCGGCCATCGTCTACGGCGGCAACGCCGAGCCCAAGCAGATCCAGCTCGAGCACGAGAAGATCTGGCTCGCCAGCCAAAACGAGTGGTTCTACGCGTCGATCCTGAACCTCGACATCGACGGCAAGGTCGAGAGCGTGCTGCTGCGCGACATGCAGCGCCATCCGTACAAGCAGCAGATCATGCACCTGGACTTCCAGCGTGTTGACGCCAACCAGGCGCTGCGCGCGTCGGTGCCGCTGCACTTCCTCAACCAGGAGAAGTCGCCGGCCGGCAAGTCCGCCGAGGTCGTGGTCACCCACGAGCTCAACGAAGTGACGGTCAGCTGCCTGCCGAAGGACCTGCCGGAGTTCATCGAGGTCGACCTCGCCGCGCTCAAGCAGGGCGACATCGTCCACCTGTCGGACATCAAGCTGCCGTCGGGCGTCGAGATCCCCGAGCTCAAGCTGGGCAAGGAGCACGACGTCGCAGTGGTCATCGCCAAGGCCGCCCGTACGGCGGACGAGGACGAGACCCCGGCCGCGGAAGGCGACCAGAAGTAATCGCGTCATGCGGACGGGCCGGCCCTCGCGGTCGGCCCGTTCGTATTTGCGGATCGAGCGATGGCAGGCCTGAAACTCATCGTCGGACTGGGCAACCCCGGGCCCGAGCACGCGCGCCAGCGGCACAACGCCGGGTTCTGGTTCGTGGACGAGCTCGCGCGCAGGTGCGGCGGCAGCTTCCGCGTCGAGTCCAAGCTGTTCGGCGAAACCTGCAAGGTCGAGATCGGCGGACAGAGCGTGTGGCTGCTGAAGCCCGCGACCTTCATGAACGTCTCGGGCAAGTCGGTCACCGCCGCGCTGCGGTTCTGGAAGATCGAACCGGAGGAAGCGCTGCTCGCGCACGACGAGCTCGACCTGCCGCCCGGCACCGCGCGGCTCAAGTTCGACGGCGGCCACGGCGGCCAGAACGGCCTGCGCGACACCATCCGCCTGCTGGGCCATGCGAAGTTCCACCGCCTGCGCGTGGGCATCGGCCATCCCGGCCACAAGGACAAGGTCGTCGGCTGGGTGCTCGGCAAGCCGTCGCCGACCGACGAGACGCTGATCCTGCGTTCGATCGACGACGCCATCGACGTCATGCCGCTGGCGATCGCCGGCGACATCAACGAGGCGATGAAGCGCCTCAATACCGCGAAAGCCTGAGCGGGCATGCGCAAGCGCCGGTGATCCGCCGCTTGCGCATTTCCGTTCGAATCACTGGAGCCACGCCATGGGCATCAAATGCGGCATCGTCGGCCTGCCCAACGTCGGCAAGTCGACCCTCTTCAACGCGCTGACCAAGGCGGGCATCGCCGCGGCGAATTTCCCGTTCTGCACGATCGAGCCCAACGTCGGCGTCGTGCCGGTGCCGGATCCGCGCCTCAACCAGCTGGCCGAGATCGTCAAGCCGCAGAAGCTGATCCCGACCGCGGTCGAGTTCGTCGACATTGCCGGCCTCGTTGCCGGCGCCGCGAGCGGCGAGGGCCTGGGCAACAAGTTCCTCGCGCACATCCGCGAGGTCGATGCGATCACGCACGTGGTGCGCTGCTTCGAGCACCCGGACGTCATCCACGTCGCCAACAAGGTCGACCCGATAGCCGACATCGACACGATCGACACGGAACTCGCGCTCGCCGACCTCGAGTCCGTCGACAAGGCCCTGCAGCGCGCCGAGCGCTCGGCCAAGACCGGCGACAAGGACGCGAAGGTGCGTGTCGAAGTGCTGGCGCGCATCCGCGCCGGCCTCGACGAGGGCAGGGCCGCGCGCAGCCTCGGCCTGTCGGACGAGGACAAGGCGGCCGTTCGCGACCTGTTCCTTATCACCATCAAGCCGGTGCTCTACATCGCGAACGTCCTCGAAGACGGCTTCGAGAACAACCCGCACCTTGACGCCGTGCGCGCCCGTGCCGCTGCCGAGGGCGCCGAAGTAGTGCCGGTCTCGGCCGCGATCGAGGAGGAGCTCAGCCAGCTCGACGACGCCGACCGCGACGCGTTCCTGGCCGACCTCGGTCTCGAAGAGCCGGGCCTCAACCGCGTGATCCGCGCCGCCTACAAGCTGCTGGGCCTGCAGACCTACTTCACGGCCGGCGTGAAGGAAGTCCGCGCCTGGACGGTCAAGGCCGGCTCCACCGCCCCGCAGGCGGCCGCGGTCATCCACACCGACTTCGAGAAGGGCTTCATCCGCGCCGAGACGATCGGCTTCGACGACTTCATCAAGTACAAGGGCGAAGCCGGTGCGCGCGACGCCGGTCGTCTGCGCCTGGAAGGCAAGGAGTACCGCGTCCAGGAAGGCGACGTGCTGCATTTCCGCTTCAACGTCTGACCGCCGGTTCGGCATCCGCTAGAAGAAGTGAACGATCCGTTGACTTGCCGGATCGGCTCCGCCAGAATTGCGGGCTCTCCGGAGGGATACCCAAGCGGCCAACGGGGGCAGACTGTAAATCTGCTGGCTTACGCCTTCGGTGGTTCGAATCCACCTCCCTCCACCAGTTTCATGTTTCAACCGCAGGCCTTACCAACCGGCGGCGCAAGACCCAAGCGGTTCGTCCGGCGCGGGAGTAGTTCAATGGTAGAACCTCAGCCTTCCAAGCTGATGGTGCGGGTTCGATTCCCGTCTCCCGCTCCATTGAAGCCGCGACAGACATCCGCAAGTTCCACGCTCACGTAGCTCAGTCGGTAGAGCACCTCCTTGGTAAGGAGGAGGTCGCTGGTTCGATTCCAGTCGTGAGCACCATGCTGTAGGCGGATCCTTCCGCAGGAGTCCCGGCCATCGGGGCCGGACTCGTCACCAGAGCAATCCACCGTACGCCTCCCGCGAGGCGCCCCAACGAGACGGAACCATGGCCAAGGGTAAGTTCGAGCGCACCAAGCCCCACGTGAACGTGGGCACGATCGGTCACGTGGACCACGGCAAGACGACGCTGACGGCGGCGCTGACGAAGGTGGGTGCCGAGCGTTTCGGTGGCGAGTTCA
>JAEWKG010000108.1 GCA_023386135.1 Pseudomonadota bacterium
ATCCACTGGTTGACCGCACTGGCCGCCGCCGGCGCCGCGATCGACTGCGATGCGCCGATGCCGTTGGCCTGGCAGAAGCGGGTCGCGTTCCACAGCTTGGGCGCGAAGTTGCGGTAGCCCTCGACCCGGCTCTCATCCATCTTCACGTCGCGGCCCTGGCTCTCCATCGCGCACATGAAGAAGCGTAAGGCGTCGGCGCCGAACCGGTCGATCAGGCCCAGCGGATCGACCACGTTGCCCTTGGACTTGGACATCTTCTGCCCGTCCGCCGCGCGCACCAAACCGTGGAGATACAACCGCTTCCACGGAACGTCGTGCATGAAATGCATCCCCTGCATCGCCATCCGCGCGTCCCAGAAGAACAGGATGTCGAAGCCGGAGATGAGGAGGTCGTTGGGGTAATGGCGGGCGAGGAGATCGGTCTGGTCCGGCCAACCCAGCGTTGCGAAAGGCCACAGCGCGCTGGAGAACCACGTATCGAGCACGTCCTCGTCCTGAGTCAGGGCGACACCTTCGCCAGCGAGCGCCTGCGCGACCTCCGCGGTCTCGGCTACGTAGACCTTGCCCTCGGCGTCGTACCACGCCGGTATCCGATGCCCCCACCACAGCTGGCGGCTGACGCACCACGGCTGGATGTTCTCCATCCAGTTGAAGAAGGTCTTTTCCCAGCTCTTGGGGACGATCTCGATCCGCCCGTCGCGCACCGCCTCCAGCGGCGGCTGGGCGAGGGTCTTGGCGTCGACGTACCACTGGTCGGTCAGCCACGGCTCGATCACCACGCCGCCGCGGTCGCCGAAGGGGGTGGCGATCGTGCGCGGCTCGGCGTCGTGCTCGGTGCCGTCCTTGTCGACGTGGGGAATGAGGAAACCTGCTTCCTTCATCCGCTGCACCACGAGCGCACGCGCATCGAAGCGGTCGAGGCCGAGGAACTCCTCGGGCACCAGGCCGTCGGCGGTCTGCACCACCGCGGCCTTGGCATCGAGCATGTTGAGCATCTCGCCGGCCGCGAAGCCGGCGCGCTTGCCGACTTCGAAGTCGTTGAAGTCATGCCCTGGGGTGATCTTCACCACGCCCGAACCGAGCTCGGGGTCGGCGTGCTCGTCGGCGATGACCTTCAACCGGCGGCCGGTGATCGGCTGGACGATCTCCTTGCCTACCACGCTGGCATAGCGCGCGTCGGAGGGGTGCACAGCCACCGCCATATCGGCCAGCATCGTCTCGGGCCGGGTGGTGGCTACGACCAGATGGTCCGCGCCCTCGCTGGTGGTGACGCCGTCGGCCAGCGGATAGCGGAAGTGCCAGAAGCCGCCTTTGATCTCCTGCGTCTCGACCTCGAGGTCGCTGATCGCCGTGCCGAGCGCGGGGTCCCAGTTCACCAGCCGCTTGTCGCGGTAGATCAGGCCCTGGTTGTAGAGGTCGACGAACACCTTCACCACGGCGCGGGTGAAGTGCGGGTCCATCGTGAACTGCTCACGTGACCAGTCCATCGAGCAGCCGAGCCGGCGGAGCTGGCGGGTGATGGTGCCGCCGCTTTCCGCCTTCCACTCCCACACCTTGTCGACGAACTGCTCGCGCGAATAGTTGGTGCGCTTGTCCTGGCTCAAGGCCATCTGCCGCTCGACCACCATCTGGGTGGCGATGCCGGCGTGGTCGGTGCCGACCACCCACAGCGCGTCCTTGCCGCGCAGCCGCTCATACCGGACCACCACGTCCTGCAGCGTGTTGTCGAGCGCGTGGCCGATGTGCAGGCTGCCGGTCACGTTCGGCGGCGGGTTGACGATCGTGAACGGCTGCGCGTCGGGGCGTTCGGGCCGGAACAGGCCGTTCGCCTCCCAGTGCGCGTACCACTTCGCCTCAAGTCCGGCGGGGTCGAAGGTTTTGTCGAGTTCGGTCGTCATCGCGCGCGGCCATGCCAGCGGGTCCGCGCGCGCGCAACGGCTCTGGCAACGCCGACACGCATCTGCTTGTCGCCTCGCGCTTTTCGCCCCATACGCTTGCCCCACATGAGCGACGGGGCAGAATTCGCAATCGACGACGGGGGCCGGCGGCTGGCGCTGTCGGGCAACTACCTCGTTTCGACCGTCGCCCCGGTCGACACCGACCTGCGCGCGATCGACCAGCAGATGGACGAGATCGACCTCAGCGAGGTGCGCGAGATCGACACCGTCGGTGCGTGGATCGCCTTGAGCCTCTCGCGCCAGACCGGCGGCAAGATCATCGGCGCCAGCGAGCGCGCGCAGCGGCTGATCGACGCGATCAGCCCGACCGAGGCAGGCGGCGAGGTGACCGCCGGACGGCTACCGCTCGTCACCCGGGTGCTCGAGGCGACCGGCGCGCGCGTCGCTGCTGCCCGCCGCGGTACGATCTGGGCGGTCGGCTTCCTCGGCCAGTTCCTCCTCGCGGCAGGCACCCTGATCCGCCATCCGCGGCGCTTCCGCGGCAAGGCCTTCGTGCGCCAGATGGAGCTGGTGGGGGTCGATGCGCTGGGCATCATCGGGCTGATGAGCTTCCTTATCGGCATCGTCATCGCCCAGCAGGGCGCCGCGCAGCTCCAGCAGTTCGGCGCGGAATCGCTGACGGTGAACCTCGTCGGCCGGATCACCTTGCGCGAACTGGGCGTGCTGATGACCGCGATCATGGTCGCCGGTCGCTCGGGCAGCGCCTTCGCGGCGCAGATCGGGACGATGAAGCTGACCGAGGAGGTCGACGCCATGCGCACGATCGGCATCTCGCCGATGGAAGCGCTGGTGATCCCCCGGGTGATGGCGGTCACCGTGATGATGATCCTCCTGGGGTTCTATTCGTCGGTCCTCGCCATAATCGGCGGCGCCGTGGTCGGCGACTTTGCGTTGGGCATCCCGTTCACCTCGTTCCTGGCGCGGATCAAGGACGTAGTGCCGATCTACGACCTGTGGGTCGGCCTGCTGAAGGCGCCGGTGTTCGGCCTGATCGTCGGCATGACCGGCTGCTACCAAGGCATGAAGGTGGAGGGGAACTCAGAGGAAGTCGGCCTCAAGACCACCAACGCGGTGGTGTTCGCGATCTTTACCGTGATCGTGCTCGACGCGTTCTTCGCGGTGTTCTTCACCAATGTGGGCTGGGCATGAGCGCCGAGGACCCGAAGGACGAGGGCGAGCCGATCGAAGGCGCGCCAGACGGCGCCGAGGCGTTCGGCGATCCCGACGTCAATCGCCACTACGAACGCTACAGCGGCGACTATCCGATCGTGGTCGAGGGGCTGAGCAACAGCTTCGGCGACCAGGTGATCCACCAGGATCTGTCGCTCAAGGTGCGCCGGGGCGAGATCCTCGGCGTGGTCGGCGGTTCGGGCACCGGCAAGTCGGTGCTGATGCGCTCGATCATCGGGCTGCAGACGCCCGACGAAGGTCACATCGAGGTGTTCGGCCGCTCGCTCACCGATGGCGACCCGGAAGAAGTGGTCGGCGTGCGCAACCGGTGGGGCGTGCTGTTCCAGGGCGGCGCGCTGTTCTCGACCCTGACGGTGGGCGAAAACGTCGAGGTGCCGCTGAAGCAGTTCTATCCCGGCATCGAGCCCGCGCTGATGCACGAGATCGCGCGCTACAAGGTGATGCTGTCGGGCCTGCCCGAAGACGCGGTGTCGAAGTACCCCAACGAGCTATCGGGCGGGATGAAGAAGCGCGCCGGCCTCGCCCGCGCGCTGGCGCTCGACCCCGAGCTATTGTTCCTCGACGAGCCGACCGCCGGCCTCGACCCGATCGGCGCCGCGGCGTTCGACCGGCTCACCAAGGAACTGCAGGCGACGCTCGGGCTCACGGTGTTCCTGATCACCCACGACCTCGATACCCTGCACGAGATCTGCGACCGGGTCGCGGTGCTGGCCGATCACAAGGTGATCGCGGTCGACACCGTGCCCAACCTGATGAAGCTCGATCACCCGTGGATCCAGGAATACTTCAACGGGCCGCGCGGGCGCGCCGCGCTGACCGCGCAGGCGCTCGACGAATTGCGCAAGCACATGGACAAGCCGGTTGCTGTCAACGCTATCAAAGCGTTGGACAACCCGGCCGGCAGAAAGGCATAGGCACAGGGGCATGGAGACCAGGGCCAATCATGTCTGGGTGGGGGCAATCACCCTGGCGCTGCTAGCCGCGATCGCGCTGGCGATCGTCTGGCTCGCCGGGCTGAACAAGGGCGAGCAGGACGAATACTACATATTCTTCAAGCAGTCCGTGGCCGGTCTTGCCAACGGATCGGAAGTCACCTTCGCCGGCGTGCCCGTGGGCCAGGTCAACGACATCAAGCTGTGGCAGAAGGACCCCGGCTTCGTCCGGGTGAAGATCAAGATCGACGACGACGTGCCGATCCTGGTCGGGACCACCGCCACCCTGCAGGGATCGTTCACCGGAGTTTCGACCATCCTGCTCGATGGCGCGCGCCGCGGACAGCCGCCGATCAGCTGCAAGACTACCGCCTGCCCCGAGGACGACGGCATCCCGGTCATCCCGCCCAAGGCGGGCGGCCTCGGGGAATTGCTCGCCAACGCGCCCTTGCTGCTCGAGCGGCTGGCGACGCTGACCGAGCGGCTGACCCAGCTGCTGTCGGACAAGAACCAGGCTTCGATCGCCGGCATACTCGACAACACGAACAAGATGACCGCCGACCTTGCCGACGCGACGCCCGAAGTGAAGCGCACGCTGGCCGAGCTGCAGGTGACGCTGCGCGAAGCGAGCCAGTCGCTTGACCAGTTCGAGAAGGTGATGGGCTCGGCCGACAACCTGCTCAACAACGAAGGGCAGAGCCTCGCCGCGCAGATGCGCACGACGCTGAAGTCGGCGGGCGCCGCGGCGGACTCGCTGTCGGCCACGCTCAACGACGCGCGCCCCGCCGCGCGCCAGCTGAGTGAAAGCACGCTGCCGACCGCCGAAGCCACGCTCAAGGACTTGCGCGAAACCAGCCGTGCGCTGCGCGCAGTGACCGAGAAGATCGAGAGCCAGGGCGCCGGCGGCCTCATCGGCGGCCAGAAGCTGCCCGACTACAAGCCCAAGTGATCTGGCCGAAGTGAGAGACGCGATGAGAACTTTGAAACTCGCTTCGGCCTTGGGCGCGACCGTGCTGCTCGCGGGCTGCATCAGCTTCGGTGCGAAGCCGCCCAAGAGCCTGCTCAGCCTGACGCCGACCAGCACCATCGCCGCGGGCACCGCGATAAACGGCGACGTCGCCAATGCGATCGCGGTGGTCGAGCCCGAGGCACCGCAGAAGCTCACCAACACCCGCGTGCCGGTGCAGATCGACGACACCCAGATCGCCTACGTCAAGGATGCGGTGTGGGTCGACAAGCCGACCCGCCTGTTCCGCCGCCTGCTCGGCGAAACGATCCGCGCCAAGGGTCACCGGCTGGTGATCGACAACGACGATGCCGCGCTCACGCCCAAGAACCAGCTGCGCGGCACCCTGATCGACTTCGGCTACGACGCCCGCACATCGAGCGCGGTGGTGACCTTCGACGCCGTGCGCGACGTCAATGGCACGCAGGTCATGACCCGGCGCTTTTCCGCCACGGTGCCTGGAGTGACGGCGGAGGCTGCGCCGGTGGGCGCCGCGCTCAACCAGGCCGCCAACGATGTCGCGAGCCAGGTGGCCGACTGGGTGGGCTAGGCCTGCTTTCGCGGCGCAAGGCGCAGGATCGCGTACCCCAGTAGCGCCGAGAGCAGCGAGCCGCCGAGCACGCCGATCTTGACCTGGCTCTCGTGTGCGGGGTCAGCGAAGGCGAGGCCGCCGATGAAGAAGCTCATCGTGAACCCCACGCCGCACAGCACGGCGACGCCGTAAATCTGCAACCAGCTCGCCCCGCACGGTCGCGTGCCGAGGCCGAGCGCGACGGCGAGGCGGATACCGGCGAACACGCCGAGCTGCTTGCCCGCGAACAAGCCCGCGGCGATGGCCAGCGGAAGCGGGGCGATGAGGTCGGACGGCGTCATGCCGCCGAGCGAAACGCCGGCGTTGGCGAGCCCGAAGAGAGGCACGATCGCGAACGCGACCCACGGCTGGATAACATGCTCGAGCCGGTGCAGCGGCGATTCCGCGCTGTCGGGCGCGCCCGGGCTGCAGGTCACCGGGATGGTCAGCGCGGCGAGCACCCCGGCGATAGTCGCGTGGACGCCCGACAGCAGCACCGCCAGCCACAGCGCTGCCGCGAGAATCAGATATGTAGCTAGCCGCTTCTCGCCGCGCCGGTTGAGCGCGATCATCAGCGCCAGGATCGCTGCCGCCGCACCCAGCGCGAAGAGGTCGATCGAGGCGGTGTAGGCGAGCGCGATGATCGCCACCGCGCCCATGTCGTCGACGATCGCGACGGTGGTCAGGAACAGCTTGAGCGAAGCAGGCGCGCGGCTGCCGAGCAGCGCGAGCACTCCGATGGCGAAAGCGATGTCGGTCGCTGCCGGGATCGCCCATCCGCGCGCCAGCGGCGAAGATGGTCCCACTACCAGCAGGTAAGCCATCGCCGGAACCAGCATCCCCGCCGCCGCGGCGATGATCGGCAGGCGGCGGTCGGCCCAGGTCGAGAGGTTACCATCGACGAACTCGCGTTTGATCTCGAGCCCGACCAGCAGGAAAAACACCGCCATCAGCGCGTCGTTGATCCAGTGCAGCACCGACAAGGGGCCGATGTACGCGTGGAGCAGGTGGAAGTAGGCCGCGCCGGCGGGGCTGTTGGCGATGATCATCGCCAGCGCGGCGGCCGCCATCAGCAGCAGACCGCCGGCGGCCTCGCTCGACAGGAACGAGCGCAGGACCGAACTCGGTCCGCTGCGTGACCGTGCAGCGTTCATTGTGCGCGGGCTGCGCGCGCGAATTCCGCTGCCCGGAGGAAGTCGGCGCGGCGGCGCTGGCGGCGCTCCTCGGCTTCCCAGTCCGAGCCCCACAGCTCGACCTGCCAGGCCTCTTCCAGCTCCGCGGCGTTCCACAGCGCCTCGAGATCGGCATCGGGCTCGATGGATGAGAGGCCGATGGTCAACGAGGCCGACAGCGAGGTCAGCACTTCGAGCGCGGCGAGGGTGAACGGATCGAGCGCCGCGAGCCGGGCCTCAAGCCTCGCCAGCGTCGCCGCCGGCTGGGGCTTATGGACGATGCCGCTGACCCGCTCCATCCGCACGTCCTCGCGCGCCTCGAACGCGGTGACAACCGGCTCCCACTCGGCCCACTGGCGCTTGTGGAGCGGCTCGTCGGGATCGGCGCGGTAGCAGAGGGTGTCGGTCTCGCCGTAGCGCATCAGCTTGGCGGCGATCGCAGCGGGGTCAGGCGCGACCATGTCGATCGCATAATCGGCGATGTCGCGCGCGGGAAAGGCGGCGGGGTCGATTTCCTCGCCCTGCGCGCGCCACTCGGCGGCGAGCAATTCGGCGAGCGCCTCGGTCGGCACGATCTGGGGGGCGCCGCCTTGGGTCTTGATCGGCCGGCCATCGAGCGTAACGCGCCAGCCGCCGTCCGCCTGTTCGACCGCGACGTTTTTCCAGAACCGTTTCATGCGGGCGGCGTCCGCCATTTACGCGCCAGGACCTGCGGGACGATGAACGCGTCCGCGAGACCAACGGCGATGAACACGTAGCCGATGAGGTGGTTTGTCTCGCCCGCGAAGTCGATCACGTCGCGCACCAGCAGGATGCCCAGCACCACCAGCGCCACGCCGGCGATGCGCGCGGTCTGGATCGTCATCCAGCGCGCCTTCGCGACATCGTCGGACACCGGCGCGCGATCTTCGGGCGGGCGGCTAGCCATCGAGCATCGCCTTCAGTTCCTCCACGGTTTCCGCCACGCCGTCCGCACCGGCGGCGATCAGTTCCTCGGCGCTGTGATAACCCCACGCGACCCCGATCGCGCGCACCCCGGCGGCGCGGGCCATGGCCATATCGAAGGTGGTGTCGCCGATCATCACCGCTTCCTGCGGCGTCGCGCCGGCTTCGACCAGCGCGGCCTCCAGCATCGCGGGGTGCGGCTTCGACGGGTGGCGGTCGGAGGTTTGCAGGGTGGCGAATGCGCCGCTGAGGCCGTGCGTGGCAAGCAGCCCTGCCAGCCCGCGGTCGGACTTGCCGGTCGCCACGCCGAGCGTCCAGCCGTCGGCCACGAGTTCGGCGATGAGCCCGGCCATGCCCTCGAACAGCGGCTCTTCCAGCGTTCCTGCGGTACGCGCGGCGAAGAACGCCTGTTTGTAGGCGGCGACGACTGCGCTTTGCGCGTCATTGTCGGCATCGGGCGCGAGGTTGCGCACCGCGACGGGCAGGCTCAGGCCTACGATGCGGCGCACGGCGTTGTTCGGCGGTGGAACGAGACCGCACGCGGTGAACGCGCCGGCCATCGCCGCGCAAATCGCCGCCTGCCCATCCGCCAGGGTGCCGTCGCAATCGAAGACCGCGAGCTTCACGTGACCAGCGTCCGCATCAGTTGCGCCAGCGCCGGCGCGCCCGAGGCTTCGAGCCCGGCGGCGATCGTCTCGCGCTCGGCGGGCGATTTCTTCTGCGACAGCTTGATCGTCGGCCGCCAAGCCAGCACTTCGAGTTCGAACCCGACGATCGCGCCGACCAGCTTGCGCCACATATCGGGCGGGGTTTCCTCCGCCCGCCACGCTTCGCCCGCGACGCGCCCCTCGTGCCGCAGGATCAGCGCGTGGAGCAGGCCTTCGAGGCCATCGCTGTCCATCCGCCTGACGCGGCCTTCCAATTCCAGTGCGACGTAGTCCCAGGTCGGCACCGTCGCGCGATCGGCATACCAGCGTGGGCTGACATAGGCGTCCGGTCCATTGACGGTCACCAGAGCGGTCCCGCCATCGAGCCAGCGGGTCAGGGCGTTGCCACGCGAGAGATGGAACTGGACCGCGCCGTCACCGGTCGACAGCAGCGGCGTGTGCGCGACCCGCGGCCCGTCAGTCGTGGTCATGAACACCATGCCGAAGCCGATCTCGTCGATCAGCGCTTCGAGCAGGGGCCGGTCCTCGCTGCGGAACAGCGGGTTGGGGTGCATCAGCGGCGGCCCTTCGGGGCGGGCTTGCGGCTGGGCTTGGGCGCGTCCTTGCGCCCGCGCCGGGTCGGCTTGCTCTTGCGCACCTGCTTGGCGTGCGCCCTCGCGGCCTGCTTCTTCTCCTCGCGCGTCCGTTCGGGCGGGCCTTCGGTGGGCGAGGCGTCGCTCAGGCTCTCGTCGAAGCCCATTTGCACCATGCTCGCCGCGAAATGCTCGGGTAGCGGGGCGGTGACGTCGAGCTTGTCGCCATCCGGGTGGTCGATGATCAGGCGCCGCGCGTGGAGGTGCATCTTGCGGCTGACGCTGCCCGTCAGGAACGCCTCCTGCCCGCCATACTTGCCGTCGCCGACGATCGGGTGGCCGATCGCGGCCATGTGCGCGCGAAGCTGATGCGTGCGCCCGGTGAGTGGTTCGAGCTCAACCCAGGCGGCGGCGTTGCCGGCGCGCTCGACCACGCGATAGCGGGTCTTGGCGGCCTGGCCGTTCTCCTCGTCGACATGCATTTTTTCGCCGCCGGTGCCCGGCTGCTTGGCGAGCGGGGCGTCGATCAGGCCGTGGCCCACGTCAGGGACGCCGGTGACCAGTGCCCAGTAGATCTTCTTCGCCGAACGGCCCGAGAACCGCTTGGAGAAGAACGCAGCGCTGCCGGGGGTGCGGGCGATCAGCAGGACGCCGCTGGTGTCTTTGTCGAGCCGGTGGACGAGGCGGGGGCGCGGTGCGTCGCCGGCGACGAAAGCATCGAGCAGGCCGTCGACGTGGCTGTGCGTCTTGGTCCCGCCCTGTGTCGCGAGGCCGGGCGGCTTGTTGAGCACGATCGCCGACGGGGTCTTCTCGAGCACCATCGCCTCGGCCTCGGCGACCTCATCGGGCGAAAGTTCGCGCCGCTTCGGTGCGGCCTTGCCCTTCGGCGGGTCCCCGCCGGGCGGCACACGGAGGACTTGGCCCGCGTTCACCCGGTCCTCCGGCTTGGCGCGCTTGCCGTCGAGGCGGATCTGCCCGGTGCGCGCCCAGCGGCTGACGGTGGCGAAGCCGATCTGCGGCAGGTGCCGCTTGAACCACCGGTCGAGCCGCGCGCCGTCGTCGTCGGGCGCAATGGTGAACTGGCGGACGTCGCTTGAAGAGGAGGGGGTACTCATGCCGCGAGTCGCATGACGATGAGGCCGAGATAGAGCCCGGTCAGGCCCGCGAGCAGCGAGATCGCGCCGTACGCGAAGGCAAGCCCGCCTTGTCCGCGCTCGATCAGGAGCATCAATTCGAGGCTGAAGCTCGAGAAGGTTGTAAACCCGCCGAGCAGGCCTACGCCCACCAGCAGCCGCCACTGCTCGCCTCCGGTGCCGAACCGGGCGAGCCAGCCCGCCAGCAGGCCCATCGCCAGGCTGCCGCTGACGTTGACGGTCAGCGTCGCCCACGGGAACGCGGTCACGGCCCCGGGGCCGAGCAGCGCCGTCAGCCAGCGGCCGACCTGGTAGCGCAGCACCGCGCCGGCGCCGCCACCGGCGAACACCATCGCACTGGCGGCAAAGGGGGAGGGCGCGTTCATGCGCGGGCCTTAGCGGCGAGGGCGGGCGATGCAAAGGACGAGCGCAAGGGTTGCAGAATCGCCATTGCCGAGCTAAGGGCGCCCCCGGTCACGAGGCTACCTCTCGCGGGTGTCTCGCGTTTTTCGTTACTTATCAAGGCCGCACCCCCGCCTTATCGCTCGCGGGCTCTGCGTCTTTGCTCTTGAGGTGTTGGAATTTTATGCAGATCATGGTTCGCGATAACAATGTCGACCAGGCCCTTCGCGCGCTCAAGAAGAAGCTGCAGCGTGAAGGCGTGTATCGCGAAATGAAGCTGCGCCGCCACTACGAGAAGCCGAGCGAAGTGCGCGCCCGTGAAAAGGCCGCCGCCGTTCGCCGCGCCCGCAAGATGGAGCGCAAGCGGGCGGAGCGCGACGGGGTCAAGTAAGGCTCCTTGCGAACCGCAACGCACAAAGGCAGCGGGGCGCGGAGAAATCCGCGCCCTTGCTGTATCAGGACCCGACATGACCGAGATCACCCGCGTACCGCTGCGTCCGATCGCTAAGGGGTCGCTGACCAAGCTGTGGATCGGCGTGGCAGTGGCGATCCTGCTCGCCGCTGGCCTGGCCTGGGCCGCGCTGCCGAAGGGTGTCGAGGTGGAGACCCTGACCGAAGGCACCGGCCCACATCCGGGTGCGTCGGACGTGGTGTTCGTGCGCTATACCGGCAAGCTCGCCGATGGCACGACCTTCGACCAGTCGAAGGAGCTGCCATTCGATACCGGCGGCCTGCTGCCACAAGGCATGCCGATGCAGGTGTCGGGCGTGGTGCCCGGCTTCAGCGAAGGGCTGCAGCAGATGCAGAAGGGCGGCAAGTACCGGCTCTTCATCCCGGCCGACAAGGCGTACGGCCACACCCCGCCCCCGGGCGCGCCGATCCCGCCCGACGCCGACCTGACCTTCGACGTCGAGCTGGTCGACTTCATGAGCGAGGCCGACGCCCAGCGCCGCTTCCAGGTGCTGCAGCAAATGATCCAGCAGCAACAGCAGAAACAGGGCGCGCAGGTGCAGCCCGGCACTGCCGCGCCGCGCGATCCGAACGGGCCGCAATAGGCTTTTTCACCGGAAGCTCACCCGCCGCTCATGGCATGAGCCCGATCGCGCGCTAAACCCGTCGCAGCAAGCGAGGGGAACGGGCGATGAGCGATACGCAAGTCCAGGCGACGAATGACGAATGGCCGCTGCGCCCGTGGGTGACCGCGGGCCTGCTCGGCGCTGCCGGTCTCGTCATCCACTTCACCAGCGGCGACGAAGGCCCGCCCGACATCAAGGTCGCCTGGCGCGCGGCGCTGACCGCGCTGTTCTTCTTCGGACCGATCGCGTTCGCCTTCGCCTTCGATCGCGAGCGGTGGAAGGCGCCGCTGGCTTTTGCGGCGCTCGTCGGAGCGGTAATGGCGGGCCTCGCGTGGCGCGCTGTCGCGGGCGGCGACGACTACGCCTCCCCGCAATACGCCTTCTTCGCCGGAGTCATCGCGACCGCGCTGGCGTTGCCCCTGTTCCAGTCAGGCTTTCACCGCACTCGCTTCGCCACGGCTTATCCGCTGGTCCACTCCTTCGCGTGGAGCGACGCGATCATTGCGGCGGGCTCGCTCGTGTTCACCGGCGCGTCGTGGCTGCTGTTGCTGATTCTCAGCGAGCTGTTCCACCTCCTCAAGCTCGATTTCCTCAAGCACCTAATGGACGACGGGTGGTTCGGCTGGACCTGGTCGGGCGCGGCGTTCGGCGCGGCGGTCGGGACCTTGCGCAACGAAGTGAAGATCATCGGCACGCTGCAGCGCGTGGTGATGGTGGTGATGAGCATCCTCGGCGCGCCGCTCGCGGCGGGCTTGGCGGTGTTCCTTCTCGCCATGCTGGTCTCCGGCCCCGACGTGCTGTGGCAGGCGACCCGCAGCGCGACGCCGATCCTGCTGCTGTGCGCCGCGGGCGCGTGGCTGCTCGCCAACGCGATCGTGCGCGATACCGACGCGGAGGCGAGCGGCAACCGGGCGCTGCGGGCCGCCGCGTTGGTCCTGGCGGTGGCGGTGCTGCCGCTGACGGTGTTCGCGGCGATCTCGCTCGGCACCCGCATCGCGCAGCATGGCCTCAGCCCGGAGCGGCTGTGGGGCCTCGTCGCGATCGCGGTGGCGACCGCGTACGGCCTCGCCTGGCTCGTCGCGGTGGTGCGCGGCTGGCGCGGCGGCGCGTGGCGCGACTGGCTGCGGCAAGCGAACCTCCACCTCGCTGTAGTGATCTGCGGCGTGGCGCTATTCCTCGCGCTGCCGATCCTCGATTTCGGCGCGATCAGCGCGCGGCAACAGGTCGCGCGGCTGGAGACCGGCAAGGTCTCCGCCAAGACCTTTGACTACGATGCGCTGCGGTGGGACTTCGGCGCCCCTGGCCGGCGCGCCTTGGCGCGGCTGAGCAAGAGCAGTGATGCGACTGTTGCCGATCTTGCCGGACTAGCAGCGAAACAACGCGAACGTGTCTGGCCGGGATCTGCCGAAAGACCCTACATCGAGCCAAATCAAATTAATCTACGGTTGCAGCCCGAAGATCCCGTTCTCCGAGAAGAGGTAATCGAATACTTGCGAGTTAATCGATGGGATTGCGCGGATCGGTGCGTGGTGATTGACCTCGGCCTTGCCGCGGATGGCGCGCGCGAGGTGGCGTTGGTGACAGGCATAGATTACTTCCGCATCAGGTTTTCAAAGCAGGGCGGCGGCGGGGTACAAGTCCCGACGACAAAGGCGCGACCGTTTGAGCCGCTAACTGCCAACTCGAAGGTGGAGATTCGAACCGTCCAGAGGCGATACATCATCGTCGATGGACGTCCCATCGGCGCGCCGCTCGATGAAGTTAGTAACTCGCTTGAAGGCACCCCGCCGCCCCGCTAACGCCGCCGGCATGTCCGTTACCCGCGAAACCGTGGCCAAGATCGCCAGCCTCGCGCGCATCCAGATGGATGACGCGGCGCTCGATCGCATGGCGCCCGAATTCAACGCCATCCTCGACTGGGTCGAGCAACTGGGCGAGGTCGACACCAGCGGGGTCGAGCCGATGACCGCGGTGATCGAAAACCACCAGCGCCTGCGCGACGACGTGATCGACGCCGATCCGCTGACCGGCGGCGGCATCCGCGACAAGGTTCTCGCCAACGCCCCGGCGGCCGAGCACGGCTTCTTCGGCGTGCCCAAGGTGATCGAGTAGATGTCGGACCTGACCGATCTCGGCGTCGCGGCGATCCGCGACGGGGTGGCCTCTGGCCAGTTCTCCGCACGCGAAGTGGCGGAGGCGTTCAACGCCAACGTCGCCGCCGCGCAGGACGCGCTCAACGCGTTCATCGTCGCCACGCCGGAGAAGGCGCTGGAAGCGGCCGACGCGGTAGATGCCGCGCGCGGGCGCGGCGAGCAACTCGGCAAGATGGCCGGCGTGCCGATCGGCATGAAGGACCTGTTCGCCACCAAGGGCGTGCAGACCACCGCCGCAAGCCACATCCTCGAAGGCTTCGTGCCCGAGTACGAGAGCACCGTTTCGGCCAACCTGTGGCGCGCCGGGGCGGGCATGCTCGGCAAGCTCAACATGGACCAGTTCGCGATGGGCTCGTCCAACGAGACGAGCTATTTCGGCAACGTCATCTCGCCGTGGCGCACCAATGACGGCGGCAATGCCGCGCTCGCGCCGGGGGGCTCTTCGGGCGGCAGCTCGGCAGCGGTCGCGGCGCGGCTGTGCCCGGCGGCGACCGGGACCGACACCGGCGGCTCGATCCGCCAGCCGGCCGCGTTCGTCGGCATCAGCGGGATCAAGCCGACCTATGGCCGCTGCTCCCGCTGGGGCGTGGTCGCCTTCGCAAGCAGCCTCGACCAGGCCGGGCCTATGGCGCGCAGCGTGGAAGATTGCGCGATCATGCTCGAGGCGATGGCCGGCTTCGACCCCAAGGACGCCACCAGCCTCGATCTGGCCGTGCCGAACTGGGAAGCGGCGCTCAATGCCGATCTCAAGGGCAAGCGGATCGGCATCCCGCGCGAATATCGGATGGACGGCACCGACGCCGAAATCCTCGCCAGCTGGGAACGCGGCAAGGAATGGCTGCGCGACGCGGGGGCCGAGATAGTCGACGTGAGCCTGCCGCACACCAAGTACGCGCTGCCCGCCTATTACATCATCGCGCCCGCCGAAGCGTCGTCCAACCTCGCCCGCTACGACGGCGTGCGCTATGGGCTGCGCGACCTGCCCGAGCGGGCGGGCCTCCAGGACATGTACGCCGCCACGCGCGCCGCCGGCTTCGGCGACGAGGTCAAGCGCCGCGTCCTGATCGGCACCTATGTGC
>JAEWKG010000196.1 GCA_023386135.1 Pseudomonadota bacterium
AGGCGGTCCGACTGAACGTCCCGCCACCACGAGTGATACAGGCCAAGGTCGAAAGAGAGGCCGCCGCGCTGTTCGCGCCCACCGGCTTCGACCGTTGCCAGCTCATCCCCTTCGAGCGGCTGGGACCGACCGGCCGTATCGACGCTCACCCCGCCTTGCCGGAAAGCCGAGCCATATCGCGCATAGAACAATCGCCCGCGGCGGGGCGTGAACGCCAGCGCCGCGCTTGGGGTGAAAGCCGAGCGCGTCAGATTGAGATCGGATGCCTCGCTGCGCTTGACCCGTTCGACTTCGAGCGAACTGCGCGACACCCGCGCTCCGAACGTCAGATCGAGGTGTTCGGCCACTGGCGCGGTCGCCTCTCCGAACAGCGCGCTCTCGATCGACAACTGCCGGGCTGTCTCCAGCGCAACACGCTCGGTCGCCCCCTCCAGCGCCACATTAGCCGCATGGCGGGCCTCGATGTGAGATATGCCGGCGAGCCAGGCGATTACGCCGGTCCGGCCTGTTAGTCGCGCCTCGCTGTCCCACACTGTGAAAGTCGAATCGTCCTGCAGGACCCGCGGATCGGCCACGCCCAGTCCGGCCACGCCTTGGGTGGCGTCATAGGTATCATTCACCGAATGACGCGTCAGACCGCTCGACAGCACCAGCGTCACCGCGCCTTGCCGCTCCAGCCGCAGCGAACCGTGGAGCAGGTCGTTGTCGTGCGGCTCGGCGAACTGCTCGGGCCGGCTCCGCCTGTCGGGCCGATAGACATAGCTGCTGTCGCGGGAGTTGAGTGCCTGGACGAGCCCCGTGACATCGATGCGCCACGGGCCGCTCTCGACACCCAGACCGGCGCGAGCGCCCAGCGTGGACGAGCTGTTGGAGCCGCGTCGCTCGCCGGTGTTGATCCAACCCGGCGCATCTTCGGCATACCCAACGAGGCGAAGCCCGGCGACGTGGCGCGCAATCGGCAGGTTGATGATGAGGGTGCCGCCTCCGCCGCGCCGGCCGGTTGCGAGCTGTTCCGCAGTGAGAGACCCCGAGACGCTAGCATTCGTCACATTCGCGCGGTTCGTCACCACGCGGTAGACCCCGCCGAGCGCGCCGGTTCCGTAGAGCGACCCTTGCGGCCCCTTGAGCAGTTCGACCCGCTCGACATCGACGAGGCGGATGTCGGGGTCGGGCGCTTCATACGTGACGCGCGAATCGTCGAGCAGCACCGCGACGGTGGATTGGGTCCGCCCGCCGAATGCGCTGTCCGCGACCCCGCGCACGAACATCCGATTGCGGCCCGGACCCTCGCCAGTCACCGATAGCCCCTCGATCGACTGGGCGATCAGCCCCGAACCGCTCTGGGGCTGATGCTCGCGGACCTGATCGAGTTGCCTCACCGCCGCAGCGAGTGGCACACTCTCCAGGGGAAGGTCGCGCTTCGTCGCCGTCACGACGAGTTCCGGCGCCACTGTGGCCGGGGCAGGCGCGGGTGATACTGCCGGCGGCGGCGGGCGCAACGGCGCCTCTACGTGCCGTTCGATCCGCCACGCGCGCTCACCTACCTGATTGGCGACGTAGCCGGACCCGGCGAGCAGCCGCGCCAGTGCCTCGGAAACGCTCAGACGCGCGTGGAGCGGCCTTACCGGCAATCGCGGCAGGCTGCCCGCTGCGCCGATCGAAGCTCCCGCCTCTCGGCTCAATTCGGCCAACGCTTCGGGCAGGGTCGCCGCGCTCAGATCGATCTGGAACCGCGGCTCGTTGCGCGCGAAGACTTCAGGGGACCAGCCGCATCCCAGCGCCGTCGCCAACAACGCGTGCACCCATGATCTGCGCCACGTCACGGATCGCTGCATCGCCATCGTCGATCGACAAGGTCCCGGAAAAGCGGCGTTGTGCCAACGCCGGTGTAAGCAGCATGTTCGCGCTCGCATACCGCTGCAGGTCTTCGGCCACCAGCGTCAACGGCGCATCATCGAAGGTCAGCCGGCCGTGGCGCCATTCGCCAACGTCTCCGGGCGAGATCGGCGAGGTGACCGCGCGCGCGCGTTGCCGGTCGAACGTGAACCGCCTGCCGGCCGGCACTCGCACCGGAGCATCGAGCGCATCGCCGCCGACCCGCACCGCGCCGTTCGCCACCTCGACCCGCACCGCGTCGGGCGTCGCCTGGATTTCGAAGCGGGTCCCGATATCCGCGACTTCCACGGAACCGGCATGAATGGTCATGACACGGCCGGGATCGTGCCGGATGTCGAACAGCGCGCCGCCCTCGAGCGTGAAGTTCTGTGCGGAGGAGTTGTCCATCACCAGCCGGCTGGCAGGAGCGAGCACGACCTGGGAGCCGTCTTTGAGCGCGATGGTGCGCGCGGTGCGTCCCGCGACGTACGTGATCGGCGTCTGCTCCGACACCTGCGGGACGATAACGACGGCAGCGATCGCCGCAGCCATCGCGCCGCCCGCCCATATCGGCCAGCGTGGCCGCCGGTCCGGGTCAGATTCTGCCGCTGGTTCCCGAGCGGCCGCCAGGTCGCCGGCGTGACGGGCGGCCACATCGTCGGCGAGGACAGCCTCGTTGTAGAGTCGGCGATGGTCGGGATCGGCTTCAAGCCAGGCGGCGAAGCCGTCCCAGTCCATGTCGTCGCGTTCGCTGGCAAGGTGCCAACGCGCCGCGGCGTCCGCGATCTCGGCGGTCTCCCGGGTCATTGGTCCGATTCCTTGCCCTGCGAAGCGCCCTGCGCGCGCTTCCCATCCTGAGACGCCGCCGAGTCGAAATAACCGCATCCGTCCAGCGTCTCGCGCAGCTTCCGCATGGCAAGGGCGAGGTGCTTTTCCACGCCGCTTAGGCTGATTCCCATGATCCGCGCGACCTCGGCCTGGCTATGACCTTCGAAGCGATAGAGCATCAAAGCCCGCGCGGCGCCGGCGGGGAGAGCATCGACCGCATCGCGGACGATTGCCAACTCCTCCTCCGCCAGCAACAAGTCATCGGCATCGGGCGCGGGGTCGGGGCGATCGGCGACATCGCCCGGAGCCGCATGCTCGAGCCATTTTCGATCGCGCCGCATCTGCCTGTGCCGCGCCCGGACCCGGTCGAGCACCAGGTTGTTGGCGGCCCGGAACAGGTACGCCCGCCCGTTAGCGACCGGGCCGGGCGAAGCGGCGCGGACCTTCATCCACAGTTCCTGAAGCAAGTCTTCGGCCTCGCTGGCGTCCCCGCTACGGACGGCAAGGAATCGCAGCAGCTCCGCGCGGTGCGCGCCTAGCAGACCTTCGAGACCGCCGCTGCGATGGGACACCTCGTCGTCGATCATCGGGTGGCGGGCCATCGCGCGCCGATCAGTATCAGCTGAACCGAAGTTTGCCAGCCGTAGCCGGTCCTCCGCCGATATGCGGGTAACAAAAAAAGGAGCGCATCTGGGACAGGGCGCAGTTCCTTTCGCACCTCCGCTACGCTTTCGGGGATCAATCGCGGCTGCGAGCCTGCTCGTGGCCCCGGCCGCCGCGAGAGGCAGGCAACTCGGTCAGCTTAGAAATTGAATTGCGGGCCGGCGCGGGCTTCTAGGGTCATCGTGAGTGACCAGGAAGGGTGCCACCCTTTTGTTTCGTTTCGGCCAGGGGCTCTGATGGGACTGACATGGTCAGATCTACCGCGTTCAAATTTCGGCCAGTTTGGCAAAGGCAAGCATCTGGTCTGCCACGTACCTCAAGGCTAGCCTTAAGCCCTCTCGCGAATGCAGGCACATTCACATTGGTTCAGAAGCAATCCAACCGCCTTGTTTTCACGGCGAAGGATCGCTGAACCGCTGCAGGCCGGTGGCTGTTGGCGGAGACGGAGGGATTCGAACCCTCGGTACCGGATTTACCAGTACGACGGTTTAGCAAACCGTTGGTTTCAGCCACTCACCCACGTCTCCGGATCGCAGCGGCGAGCGGGGCCTATAGCGGCGGGTCCCCAAGGCAGCAAGAGGGGGCGGCAAGGGCCCTAAATCACGCGGTGAAAGACTCGATTCACCGCGAATCGGATTCGTTTCGTCGCGCGTTCATTGCCGCTTCACGGCCCAGGGACTCTCTTGCGCGCTGGACATCCCGCGGGTGCGGGCACGGAGGGACATCATGGGCAAGCTCACGCGCCTCGCGCGTCATGCATGGGTAGCCGCCTTGGGCGCGGCGGCGTTGGCCGCGTCGCCGGCGCTGGCGCAGATTCAGTCGGTCGATCCCAATACGGCGATCGACAGCGACCTCGCGCAGCCCGCGCAGCAGGCGCCTGCCGAAACGCCGGGCGAGCCTGCTCCTTACGACGGATCGACCACTTACACCCAGACCCCGCCCGCCGGCGCCCCTGCGGAAGTGGCCAGCGAATGGTCGGAGCGGGTCGTCACCAGCGGCGATCCCTCGACCGCCGCGAGCCAAGCCGCGGCCGAGCCGGCGGTCGCTGCCGCGCAGGGCGACACCTACAAGAAGGACGACCTGATCGGCGCGGCCGAGGGCGTGTTCGGCAAGGGCGCCGAGGGCGTCGCGCGGATGATCGAGGACCTGCTCAAGAAGCAAGGCGAGCCCAATGCCTATATCGTCGGGCGCGAGGCGGGCGGCGCGTTCATCTTCGGCGCGCGCTACGGCTCGGGGACGCTGTATCACAAGGTCGAGGGACAGCGGCCGGTGTACTGGACCGGCCCGTCGATCGGGTTCGACGCGGGCGCCAACGCCGGCAACACCTTCGTGCTCGTCTACAACCTCTACGACACCGAGGAACTGTTCGAGCGCTTCCCCGCGGGCGAGGGCGCGGCGTACGTGATCGGCGGGCTCAACGCCTCGTACATGCGCAAGGGCAATACGGTGCTGATCCCGATCCGGGTCGGCGCGGGGCTGCGGCTCGGGGTCAACGCGGGTTACATGAAGTTTTCCAAGAAGCAGCGCTGGCTGCCGTTTTGATGCGCTAAACAATTTATAGCGTCGACTTGAGAGGGGCCGCGACCGTTACCGGTTGCGGCCCCTTTTGCGTGCGCTAAACGGACGCGCCATGCTCGAACGCCTCGCCCCCGCCGCCCCCGATGCGCTGCTCGCGCTGATCAAGCTCCACCAGGCCGATCCGCGCGCCGACAAAATTGACCTCGGCGTCGGAGTCTATCGCACCGGACAGGGCGACACCCCCGTGTTCGGCGCGATCAAGGAAGCCGAGCGGCGGCTGGTCGAGGGGCAGGATTCCAAGGCCTATCTCGGTCCCGAGGGCGACATGGGCTTCGTCGAGGCGCTGATGCCCTACGTGTTCGGCAAGGACGATCCCTCGCTCGGCGGGCGGGTGCAGGGCATTCAGACTCCGGGGGGCACCGGCGCCGTGCGCATGGCGGTCGCGCTGGCGAAGGCGGCCGGAGTCACCCGCATTCACCTCGGCGTCCCGAGCTGGCCGAACCATGCGCAGATCCTCGCCGACCTGCCGCTCGAAATGGCGGCCTTCGATCACGACTGCGACGATGGCACCGCCAATATCGACGCCGTGCTGCAAGTGATCCGCGATGCGCGCGAAGGCGACGCTGTGCTGCTCCACGGCTGCTGCCACAATCCGACCGGGATCGACTACACGCCCGAGCAGTGGTCGGCGATCGCGCAGGCGTTTGCCGCCAGCAGGGCGCTGCCGATCATCGATATCGCTTACCAGGGCCTCGGCGACGGAATGGAGGAGGACGCGCATGGCCTGCGCACAGTGCTCGCCGCGGTGCCGGAGGCGCTGGTCGCCTACAGCTGCGACAAGAACTTCGGCCTTTACCGTGATCGCGTCGGCGCATTCTATGTCGTCGCGCAGGATGGCAGCCAGCTGCCTGCCATCATGTCCAATGCCGCCGCTCTCGCCCGCGCGAACTGGTCGATGCCGCCCGATCACGGCGCCGCGGCCGTCCGGCTGGTGCTGGAGGACGCGGCCCTGACCGCGCAGTGGCTCGATGAGTTGGACACCATGCGCACCCGCATGCGCCAGGTGCGCGAGCGGCTTGCGGCGGCCGGGCAGGTCGGCAGCCTCGACCTGACGCCGCTCGCCACCCAGAACGGGCTGTTCTCGATGCTGGCGCTGGACAAGGACCAGATCGCCGCGCTGCGCGCCGACCACGGGATTTACATGGCCGGCTCGGGCCGGATCAACGTCGCCGGGCTGACCCAGGGCAACATCGACAAGTTCATTGGCGCGCTCGCCGAGGTGACGGGCTGAGATGAACCGGCAGCCGACCCTCGAAGGCGAGCGGCTGCTGCTCCGTCCGCTGCGCACGGACGATTGGGAGGCGCTGTTCGCGGCCGCTTCCGACCCGCTGATCTGGGAGGTTCATCCCGCAAACGACCGCTGGCAGGAGCCGGTGTTCCGCACGTTTTTCGACGACGCGCTGGCGAACGGCGGCGCGCTGGCGGTGATCGACAAGGCGAGCGGTGCGATCGTCGGCTCCTCGCGCTTCCAGAATCACGATCCGGCGGACGGCGGGTCGGTCGAGATCGGCTGGACCTTCCTCGCGCGCTCGCACTGGGGCGGCAGCTACAATGCGGAAATGAAGCGGTTGATGCTCACGCACGCATTGCGCGAAGTGGAGCGCGCGGTGTTCCGCGTAGGCGAGACCAACCTGCGGTCGCGCGGGGCGATGGAGAACATCGGCGGGCGGCTGACCGACCGGATCGACATCACCGTGCTCCCCTCGGGCCCGGCGCGGCATGTCGTCTACGAGATCGATCGCGCCAGCTTCGCTTCCGGCCCGCTCGCCTGACGGCAAAGAAAAAGGCGGGCCGCATCGCTGCGGCCCGCCCCGTCGTTTCAAAACAGAGCG
>JAEWKG010000268.1 GCA_023386135.1 Pseudomonadota bacterium
CGCAGCTCGTCGACGAAGCTGAGCTCGTCGCGGGTGCGCGCCCAGTACATCAGCGTCAGCGGCGCGCGCCGAGCGCGTGGGGTCCACTCGCGCAGCATCGCCATCATTGGCGTAATGCCGCTGCCGGCGGCGAGCAGCAGTACCGGTGCGGACGCAGCCGGCAATGTCATTTCGCCAAAGGCCGTGCCGAGTTCGACGACGTCGCCGACCTGCGTCGAGAGACACAGGTGTGTGCTGACGCGTCCGCCCGCGATCGCCTTGACGGTGATTTCGACCGGGTCTCGCGCCGCGGAGGGCGCGGTGGGGCTGTAGGAACGGGTGACGCGGCGGCCATCGATCTCGACGGTCACGTTGACGTGCTGGCCGGCGGCGCAGCCCTGCCAGTGGCGGTTGGGCCGCAGCAGCAGCGTCACGCTGCCCGCGCCGTTGGGCCGCTTGGCGACAACGCGGGCGAGCGTTCGCTCCCAAGCGGCCGTGCGCGAGAGGTGCGAGGCCCAGAAGTCGAAGACGGCGGGATCCACGACGCGGCGAAGGGCCCGGCGGACCGGGCTGGCCGGACTTGAGCCCGGCAGAGGAGACATCGGCATGGTGCCCATTGTACGGGCGCATATACACGTGTCTATACAGGTGTATATCGGCGTTCAGGCTATGATCCCGGGCCACCGACAGGCGCCGCCCCTATCACTGCCGACCCCGCCCCCGACGTCGACCCGGCACCGGCCCGCAGGATCGCCATCACCCGCGACGACCTGCTGGACGCGGCTCTGCGCCTGATCGGGCCGCACCGCAGCGTGTCCAGCCTGAGTCTGCGCGAGGTGGCACGCGAGGCGGGGATCGCGCCCAACAGCTTCTATCGCCACTTCCGCGACATCGACGAGCTCAAGGTCGCGCTGATCGACCGCGCCGGCCAGTCGCTGCGCACGATCATCCGCGAGGCCCGTCTGCGCGCGAACGTGCCGCGCGGCGTCGTGCGAGCCTCGGTCGAGACCTTCATGTCGCAGCTGCGCGCCGACGACCGCCTGCTGCACGTGCTGATGCGCGAGGGCACCGTGGGCTCGGACGCCTTCAAGCAGGCGGTGGACCGCGAACTGCGGTTCTTCGAAGAGGAGCTGCAGGCGGATCTTGTCCGCCTCGCCGCCCTGCAGAACGCGCCACTGGCGCAGCCGGGGCTGGTCGCGCGGGCGATCACGCGCCTGGTGTTCGCGATGGGCGCAAGTGCACTCGACCTGCCGCCCGACCGCGACGCCCGCCTGGTCGACGAGATCTCGGCGATGGTGCAGATGATCATCCTCGGCGCGCGTGCGGCTGCCGCGTCGGCGGCCGATCCTGTGGGCACACGGGCGTCGAAGGGCTGATCCGGGGGTCGCGGCGGACCGGCCGCCTCACCTGCCATCGGGTCGGACGACAAGCGGACGGTCGCCGACGACGTAGCTGACATCGCGTACCTCGCGGATGGCGTCAACCACCTGATCTATGACGCCCCCGATGCCATTCCGGCAACAAGCGGGCGGGCCGGGCAGCCGCGGCGAGGATCGGCGGCGCGAGCGGTGGCGCGGCCAGCGCGACACGCCAGCCTGGCGTGGCGCTGGGTACGAACGCGGGAAGGCTCTCCCGGGTGGTGACGGTGCCGTCGAAATCGAACAGGGCGACATCCAAGTCACAGTCCATATGGCCGCTGGCTCGCCCGAAGCTTAGCGGCCGTGCGGGTCGTCGCCGGCCCTGAGACCCCGCGGCGGGACAATGGCCGGCCCCACCGCCCAGGACCTCCCCCATGTCCCAGACCGCGTCCAAGTCCCATGTCCGCCAGGCCTCGCGCACGCCCTCGCGTGAGGTTGCCTCCGATGCCGATCGCCTGCGCCAGGGCATGCCGCTGGAATCGGGCGAAGCGCTGCCGCCGCCGCCGGAGCGCCCGCTGCACTGATCGTCCGCCATCGCGCCGGGCCCACGGCCGCGTTGCAGCTCCGCAGGGCGGATGCTGCACCGCGGCCGCTTGCTACCATCGGGCGGTTGATCCAGTCCTGCAGAGGTTTCCCTTGTCCAGGTTGCTCGCCGTCTCCGTTCTCACCGCATCGATCGGCCTCGCGCTGGCACCGGCCCATGCCGCGAATGCACCCGACATCAGCGCCCAGCGCCTGTCGCAGATCGTCCGCACGCTCTCCTCCGACGAGTTCGAGGGCCGTGCACCGGCCACCGCCGGCGAAACCAAGACCGTCGACTTCATCGTGTCGCAGATGAAGGCCGCGGGCCTCGAGCCCGGCGGCGACATGAAGGACGGCAAGCGCGGCTGGACGCAGGCCGTGCCTCTGCTGCGCTCGGACATCACGGGCACGCCGCAGCTCTCGCTCGCCGTCGGCGGCAAGCCGCAGGTGCTGACGCAGGGCGAGCAGGTCGCGGTGCGCGCCGCGCTCACGGGCGCGAAGTCGGTGTCGATCGAGAACGCGCCGCTGGTCTTCCTCGGCTACGGCGTCAAGGCGCCCGAGCGCAACTGGGACGACTACGCGGGCGTCGATACCAAGGGCAAGATCGGCGTCGTGCTGATCAACGACCCGGACTTCGAGGCGGGGCAGGGCGACTTCGGCGGCAAGGCCATGACCTACTACGGCCGCTGGACCTACAAGTTCGAGGAAGCCGCGCGGCAGGGCCTCGCGGGCCTGCTGATCGTGCACGAGACCGAGCCGGCGTCGTACGGCTGGAACACGGTCAAGAATTCGAACACCAACACCATGTTCGACGTGGTGCGCGACAACCCGTCGGGCTCGCACCCGCAGCTGGAAGGCTGGATGCAGCGCGACGTCGCCGTCGACCTGTTCAAGCGCGCGGGCCTCGACTTCGACGCGCTCAAGAAGCAGGCGCAGACGCGCGGCTTCAAGCCGGTGGAGATCAAGGGCGCGACGTTCTCGGCCAAGTACGACGTCGACAGCCAGGTGATCACCTCGCAGAACGTGGTGGGCCGCCTGACCGGCAAGAAGCGCGCCGACGAGACCGTGATCTATAGCGGGCATTGGGACCACCTCGGCATCGGCCAGCCCGATGCGAAGGGCGATCGCATCTACAACGGCGCGGTCGACAACGCGACCGGCATCGCCGCGATGATCGAACTGGGCCGCGCGTTCGCGAAGGCACCGCGCACCGATCGTTCGATCGTATTCCTCGCCGTCACCGCCGAGGAGAAGGGCCTGCTGGGCTCCGAGTACTACGCGTCCAAGCCGGTGTACCCGTTGGGAAAGACGGTGGGCGTGATCAACATGGACGCGCTCGACCCGAACGGGCTGGCGAAGAACTTCACCATCTCCGGCAGCGCGAAGCTCGATCTGCTCGACCGGCTGACCGGAACGGCGAAGACGTTCGGCCTCGCCTACAGCCCGGACCCGCATCCGGAAGCAGGCTACTTCTTCCGCTCCGACCACTTCCCGTTCGCCAAGCGCGGCGTGCCGGCGATCTCGTACGGCTCGGGCAACGACTGGGTGGACGGCGGCGTGGCCGCGGCCGAGGCCGACCAGGCCAAGTACACCGAGGAGCGTTACCACCAGCCCGCCGATCAGTGGGAAGCGAGCTGGACGTTCGCCGGCATGGCGCACGACCTCGGCATGCTCTACACGCTCGGCCGCGACCTTGCGAACTCCAACGACTGGCCGAACTGGAGCCAGGACTCGGAATTCCGCGGCGCGCGCGACCAGACGGCGGCGGATCGCCGCTGAGTCGGGCCGATGCGGAGAAAACGGGACCTTCGGGTCCCGTTTTCGTTTGCGGCTATCGGTTGGGGCATGGCGACCGCGGTAAGTCAGCCGCGGGCTTCGCATCGCGTGCTGCGCCCGCGCATGCGTGCGATTACTTCGGCGTCATCGCTACGTCGATGCGCTCGATGCGCCAGCGGCGCTGCTCCGCGGTCGAGCCCGGCACATCGTTCGCGCGGCGCAACACGACCTCGCCATGCCGCGGTCGCGAATTGCCCGGCACGGACGTGGGCTGGAACCGCACCGGCACCGTCACGTACATCGAGCCGGCCGCGCCCTCGACCTCGCCCGGCGCATCCACCTCGACGCGCGGCATGCCGAGTCGCGCGAGCTCGTCGCGGAACGCGGCCGCGGCGGCGGGATCCCGCCACAGTGCGTCGGCGCGCGCGGTCGCTTTCTCATCGATGAGGCCGAAATAGGTTTCGACAACCGTCGCCGCGGCCTGCGGGCTCGCGGCGTCCGGCGGCGTGCGGGGCTCGGGAAGGGAGGCATCGGG